>NZ_JBEXCY010000017.1:0-103707 GCF_040605515.1 Dactylosporangium sp. NPDC005572
GTCGACGGGCGGAGGATGCCGGCGAGGTAGTTGCCGACGTCGGCTGCGCCGGCTGTGGTCTGGATCGCGGCGTTCGACGGCAGCGTGTAGGTCACGCCGGCCGCGGGCTGCGCCGACACCGGCGCGGGTACGACGTCGGAGAGGCTCACCGCGGCGCTGGCCGGGGAAGCCGCCAGCAGCCAGGCGACGCCGGTGGCGGCGGTCGCGATGGCCATGGCGGAGGCGAGCAGCAGGTTGCGCGGGGAACGGTGCACGGCATCCTCCAGCGAAACTGTTAAGTTTCCTGCTAGTTTGACGGCACGCTATGTCCCGCGCGGGAAACTGTCAAGGGAGTCACCTCCTTCCGAGCTGTTCCCAGCTGTGCTGGGGACACAACAGGGCGCCTCGCGGCGCACCGCTCATGCCGCCGATAGCGCACATTCAGCCGCCGATCGTCGCGAGGAAGTACGACCGTCGACTACCTAAGGTGACCGGCCGCGCCGGGGTCGACGGAGTCGTGGGGTACTGCCGGGTCCGGCGTCCGGCAGGAACCGCGCACCCTGGCGCTGGAACCATCACGTGACATCGCCGTTGGCGGCCCGCCCGAGCGACCTGCGGCATGCGGGCGTGAGCCTGCTGCTCCCGCCCGCGGTGCACACTCCCGAGGTTGCCGAGCGTCCCGGCCACGATCGTGCTCTCGCAACTGACTAGCCCGGATGCAGCTGGCTCAGGCGCCAGGCGCGCGGTAGTCGACGGTCTGCTTGACCGCTTCGTCGACCTCGGCCGGGGTCAGCAGTGCGATGGTCTTGGCGGTGGCCCCACCAGCTACGCCAATCGCGAGAGTCACGGCGGCGGCGGCCTTGCTGTCGGGCAGGTCGCAGATTACATGCACGTCAGGCTCCCCGAAGGAGAAGTCGAACGACTCCATTCGCCCGCCGACACTTTCGGCCATTTTCTCGACCGCCTCGACTCGTCCGCTGCCCCCTTCCTTGAGCAGCCCGTGGAGTCCGTCGGCCGTGTAGGTCGCCTCGATAAGGAATCTGGGCATCGAGATCACCCCCTCGAACCGAGTTTAGTCGCCGGGGCATGCCGGCCGAAGTGGCCCGACCCGCGGTAGCACCGCAGTCGTCCGGCTGCGAAGGATTGCGGCCTTCAAAGGACTGCCGGACGACGTGTCCGAGGCCGTGGCCGTTCGCATGATGCGGCAGAAGGTTCTCCAGTCCAAGGAGCGGCGGTTCTCGGTGGTGCTTGAAGAGGCTGCCGTGTCATCGCGCATCGGGTCCGTCGAGATGATGGCGGCGCAGCTCGGATACCTTACGGCTGCTGGCCTCAGGGAGAGCGTGAGCCTCGGGATTGTGCCGGCGCACATCGAGCGAACCATGTGGTCGAGCCCCGGCATCTGGATGTTCGACGACGACGAGGTGACGTTGGAGACTCCCACGGCGGCGCTCACCATCACGCAGCCGCGCGGGGTGCAGTTGTACGGGCGGGTGTTCGCCGAGCTATCGGGCATGGCCGTGGTTGGTAGCCCCGCACGAGCACTCATCATGGCCGCGATCGATCGTCTCGGCGTGTAGGCCTCGCGCCAACTTCGGGCGACATCGTGGTCCGTGGATGACCCGGCTTCGTCGCGTCTTCCTCAGGTCGCGGGGTGAGCGCCGATCCCTGAATCCGCTTGCCTCACGACCGTCAGTGACGCGGGGACGGGGAGGCGCGAATCCATGTCGGTGTACGCGGTCCGGAGGTTTCCGCGCGACGGCAGGCGCTATCCCCTTCGGGCTGCGTCCGCGCGTTCCTTGACTGAGCCCGAACAGACGGAGGGCGGCTTCGCTGAAGTCGCCACGAACCAGCAGGTCAACCCGCCGACGGGAGTATTCGGGACCCACCGGGTCGCCGTGATGACCGGCTTGATCGTTCTGTAACCCGCTCGACATTGTCGACCCTTGACACGGGACGGCGCCCGACGGGATATTGGGCAACCAAGCGCTTGCTAGGTTTCGAGAACTCCTCGTCAGACCCCGCACGACGTGGCGGTAGCGACGTAACAGTTGAGCCCATTTTCACTTTGTCCCAGTAAGGCAGGGGGTAGACGTGGCCACATCCAGGAGATCAGTGGCGCTTGCCGGCGCGCTGGTCGCCGCGCTGGTGGCGTTCGCGGGCTGTAGCAAGAGTGGCTCCGACGCACCGAGCACCGGCACGGCGACCGGTGATCCCATCATTATCGGCCTGGACCAGGACAGCACCGGTCCGGGCGCTTCATACAGCAACATCTCCGGCAAGACGATCCGGCTGGCCATTCAGGACATCAACGACAAGGGCGGCGTGCTGGGCCGTCCGCTCCAGCTTGTGGTGGGCAACGACGAGAGTGACCCGACAAAGTCGCCGGCCGTCGTGCAGAAGTTGGTCAGTCAGGGCGCCAAGCTGGTGCTGATGCAGACGGGTGGCGCGGCATCGGCGCAGGCCAAGCCGACCCTCACCCAGCTCGGCGTCCCGGCCATCGCCCCCACCAGCGTGACCCAGACGCTGGTCGACGCGCCGAACAACGAGTTCATCTACATGCTCGCCAACGCGACCGGCGACTGGGCCGAGGTGTACTGCGGAGCGTTCCAGAAGGCCAACATCAAGAAGATCGGCGTGTTGACCGATGACTCGTCGACCATCGCGGCGGTGAACAAGTCGCTGTTCGACGCGATGCCCTGTGTGCAGATCGCGGCGACAGAGAAGGGCGCCACCGCGGCGTCCGACCTGTCCGCACAGGTGGCCCGAATCAAGGACGCGAACGTCGACGCGGTGATGGTGACCAGCCTCGGTGGCGCGTTCGAGGTGCTCGCGCAGAACACGCTCGCCAGCCAGTTGGCCGCGAAGCCGCGGTTCTCGCTCGCGTCGATCGGCAACCAGCCGGAGGCCTGGAAGCTGGCCAACGCGGGTGCCCTCAACGGTTTGGTGTTCATGGGTTCCATCAACAACCAGAACCCTCGTACCCAGGAACTGACCAAGTTCCTGAAGGACAAGAACGGCGCCGACTACGAGGTCACCGCCTATGACGCCCAAGCCTGGGACACCGTGCACATCGTCAAGCTCGCGATCGAGAAGGCCGGCGGCGCGGACGACTCGAAGAAGCTGAACGAAGCGATCCAGAGCATCTCGGGATATCCGGCCTCGTTCGGCCAGGCGAGCTTCACTCTGTCCTACTCCGCCACCAAGCACCTCGGTGCGGATGGCCTCTGTGGCCTGTCGCTGATCGAGTTCGGCGCGGACAACAAGCCGAAGGGGCCGTGGGCGCCCTACCAGCCGCCCTGCTAGACCGATAGTCGGCCGTGGGGCGGACATCCTCCGCTCCACGATCCTCATCCGTCCCAGATGATGATGTGTTGCAGTTCGTGGACGAGCTGCCTCGCGGCTCGGGCGACAAGGTCGCCAAGGCGGAACTTCGCGCCTACCTTCGTCGCAGGATGTCCCTGACCCCGTAGCCAGCCTCATCGAGGGAGCCCGTGCCATGCCGATTCGGATCGCCGTCCTTGACGACTATCAGTGCGTCGCCCGGTCGAGTGCCGATTGGACGCCCCTCGACGGCCGGGCCGACGTCACATTCTTCCACGACCACATTGCCGACCCGACTGACCTGGTGCGCCGGCTGGAGCCGTTTGAAGTGGTCGTGGCGATGCGCGAGCGGACGGCGTTCCCGTCGGCGATCCTCGACCGGCTGCCCAATCTGGCCCTCCTGGTCACCACCGGTCCGTTCAACGCGGCGATCGACGTCGCGGCCGCACAAGCCCGCGGGATCGTGGTCTGCGGAACTGGCAGCGTTCCGCACACCACGGCCGAGCTGACCTGGGCCCTCATCATGGCAGTCACCCGCAGGGTTCCGGCGGAGGATGCCGCGCTGCGGGCAGGGCAGTGGCAGACCACGATCGGTCCTGAACTGGCTGGTTCGACCCTCGGCATCATCGGGCTGGGCAATATCGGCTCGAGGATTGCCCGCTACGCACTGGCCTTCGACATGGACGTCGTCGCCTGGAGCCAGAATCTCACCAACGAGCGGGCCGAGTCGGTGGGCGTGAAACTCGTCGGCAAGCGCGAGTTGTTCGAGCGCGCCGATGTAGCTACCGTCCACCTCAAGCTGAGTGAACGTACGAGGAACCTGATCGGTCGACCCGAGCTGGAACTGCTCGGCCCGCGGGGCTACCTGGTCAACACCTCGCGCGGGCCGATCGTGGACGAGAATGCCTTGGCCGAGACCCTGTCGGACGCCGTCATCGCCGGCGCGGCGCTGGACGTGTTCTCCGTTGAGCCGTTGCCAGCAGACCACCCGCTGCGCGACGCGCCGAACACTGTGCTGACGCCACATATCGGCTATGTCTCGGTGCCGATGTACGAGCGCTTCTTCTCGCACGTGGTGGAAGACGTCGTGTCATGGCTGCAGGGCACCCCGGTTCGGGTAATCCCGGCCGATTCGTAAGCGCCGAAAAGGTCGGGGAGGAGTACCACAGAACAGCCTTGACCAGATCCAGGAAGTGGGTGACCAATGCCGCGGGAAGGCCAGTTCGAGCAATCACGGGTCGATGTGACCATGGCCGTGACTGATTGCCTGTACCGGTATGCGAGGGCGGTCGATCGATGTGACTGGGACTCGGTGCGTGCGTGCTACCACGATAATGCCTTCGATCACCACGGCGCGTACCAGGGCGGGGTCGACGGGCTCATTGAGGACATGAAAGTTCGCCACGCACAACTGGACTCTTCGGTCCATGTCATCACCAACGTCCTCGTTGACTTGCCCGATCCGGATGTTGCATTGGTCGAGTCCTACTGCCTGTGCTATCTAAGGCGCCGTAAACAAGAAGCCTCTGGCGCGCAGCAGTTGACGACCGTGAAATGTCGATATCTAGACAAATTCACGCCGGATGCTGGTGGTCGGTGGCGTATCGCATCCCGCATGGTTGTGTTTGATGAGCTGTGCGTCGGCGAAGTTCAGGACAGTCGACCACAGGCAGGCGCTCGATCGGAGAGGGATCAAAAGGACCCATTGTGGGCCTTTCTTGATCGCGGAGTGGACTGGAACTCAGAAGATTATGCCTCTGGGGTCGGGGCATGAACGGGAGCGCGGCAGTCCTGCAGGGCGCCAACGAGGACCTCGGCAACCGCGAAGCGTTGATCGACTCCTATCTCGGTCAGCGTTCGCTCGCCGACGTCGCCGGGCACACGGTGGGCCAGGACTGACGTGGCCGCCGGGACGGGATCTGCGTGCTGCCGGCCGCACCGCACTCCGCTCCGGCCGACCACGACCGGATCGAGGATGCGGTCCGGTCGGGTGGGGGCACTCTCACTGGGGTCGCCGACGCCGACGGGGTGACCTGGACTCACTGGTCCGGCCCGGCGGCTCCGGGCGGCAGCTGAGCGAGCACCCGCAGGTGCGCTGGGAACAAACGACCGTGGTGAGCGTCGCGTCCGGTGAGGCGATGAGCACGGCGAAATGCGGTTGGCGGGCGGACAGGAGGTCACCGCCGAGTCGGCGCGGGACCTGGCGCTTGCCGAAGGCACGACCGTGGTGGTGTTGGTGAGTCGACCGAGGTGGCGGTCGCGGCCAGCGCAGTGCCGCAGGTCACGGCCGCGATCACCGAGGACGCCGACGAGGACCTTGACCTGACTGAAGTACCCCTGCGGTCGCGTTGATCAAGTCGACCCAGGTGAGCGTGGCGTTGCCGTAGCCGGCCGGGTGCGACGCGCGGGCGTCGCGCCCGGCCGGACGGTGCCTCGGGGCCGCTCCTACGGGGAGAACGCACGGACCTCAGCGCTCGTCGCCGATGTGACGGAGCGTACGGCAAAGCGGGTCGCGCCCATGAGACCGCCATCGTTACGGTCGGAGCGGCTGGCGATGATCCGGACGGGGGTTCGGCGTGACGATCGAGACGCTGACAGGCGACACCTCACTGGTCCTGCAGGAGTTCGACGACACCGTCCCCCCGGGGGTCCGCGAGCCGCAGAGCGCTCCGCTGCACGACGAGGCAGCGCTGCGCCGACGCGCGGCGGACCTGCTCATGGCCGGCGCCCGATACCGCGTCACGCCGACCGGCGTGGAGTTCTGGCACGGCAGCGTCGACCGCCGGCACCGCCGCCTGCGCTACGACCAGCAAACCGCCGGCTCAAACCCGCAACGCCTGCAGCCCTGACCAGCCCGCGCCACTGCATCACGGGAGGAACCGCATGCTCGCCGGAGACGTCGACTATGAACACCACGGCCACGGGTACGCCAGCCAGCGCCGCACCGACCCGCGCATCGAGGCGCAGGTCCACACCGCGCTCGGCGACGCCCGCACGATCGTCAACGTCGGCGCTGGAGCCGGCTCCTACGAGCCCGCTGACCGGTACGTCGTCGCCGTCGAACCGTCCGCGGCGATGCGCGCCCAGCGCCCGTCCGGGCGGGTGCCGGCCCTGGACGCGACGGCGGAGCGGCTGCCGTTCGACGACGACAGCTTCGACGCCGCTCTCGCCTCCGTGACCGTGCACCAGTGGTCGGACACCGTTGCCGGGCTCCGCGAACTGCGCCGGGTTACCAGGGGCCCGGTCGTCGTGCTCACCTTCGACGGCGACGCGCTCGACCTGCTGTGGCTCGCCGAGTACGCGCCGGAGCTCATCGCGGCCGAGCGCCGCCGGTACCCGGCGCTGGACCTGATCGCCGCGCACATCGGCGCCACCTGCGGCATCCAGCCGGTCCCGGTGCCGATCGACTGCGTCGACGGGTTCACCGAAGCGTTCTACGCCCGCCCCGAACGGTTCCTCGACCCCGCGGTCCGCCGGTCGCAGTCGGCGTGGACCTTCGTCGACGACGCCGACGAGGCCCGCGCCGTCGACCACCTGCGTCGCGACCTCGACAGCGGCGCCTGGGACGAACGATACGGCCACCTGCGCACCCAACCGGAGTTCGTCGGCTCGCTGCGCCTGCTGATCGGCCGCCCGTGACCCGGCCGCGCCGAACCGGTCCGCCGCTCGACGGCGGGGTGTTCGACGGCTGGATGCCGGACGGGGTGGTGTTCGACTGCGACGGACTCCTCGTCGACACCGAACCCTGCTGGAGCGTCGCGGAGTCCGAACTGTTCGCCCGCCGCGGTCTGCCGTTCGGCGTCGAACAGAAACGCCTGCTGATCGGAAAGTCCCTTGCTGCCGCCGGGGCGGTGCTGGAGGAGGCGTTCGGCGAGCCCGGCCAGGCAGCGGCGATCGGTGCGGAGCTCGAAGCGCTCGTCGCCGAGGTGATCGCGGACCAGGCGCAGCCGATGCCCGGCGCGCGTACAGTCGTCGACCTGACCGCGGCCAGAGTGCCGGTCGCCGTCGCGAGCAACTCCTCACGCCGGCTGCTCGACCTCGCCCTGCGCCGGGGCAGCTTCGCCGACACGTTCACCGTCAGCATCGCCGCCGACGAAGTCGGCCACCCGAAGCCGGCGCCGGACCTGTACCTGGAGGCCTGCACCCGGCTCGGGATCGCACCCGCGCGTGGGCTGGCGTTCGAGGATTCGCTGACCGGCATGCGCGCCGCCGTGGCCGCCGGGTTACGGCTCGTCAGCGTGCCGACGCTGACCCAGCCCGGCCTGCCCGGTGACTGGATCCTGCCCAGTCTCGACCATGCGAGCCTGATCGACTGGATCACCGCCTGGCCGACCACCGGTCACGTCTCCACGCGCGACCGTGCCGCCGGTCAGGAGACGTCGCACTGCCACCACGCTGGTGTGATGGACGACCAAAGGGACCCGATCACCGAGTTCGGCGAGCGGGGTCGGTGAAGTCCGGTGACAGGCATCCGATTGGCGCTCGCTTGGCGTCAACGGATCGACGCCCTCGACCGCTTCCGCCCAGGAACGTGGTGCCGCTCCCTGGCGCTGATCGACGACGAGCTCCTCCGGGCCGCCGGCGGCCCGGAGGAGGCGTTCGGGCAGCGAATCTACAACCGGGTCAAGGACCACCGCGGCGCCGACGCAGCGACTCGCCGGGCGGGAGCAGGACGCGACTTCAGGGCTCCACCGAGAGCCAGAACGAGGAAGGATGCAGGCGGTCGCTCAGGCCCAGGTCCGCCCACAGGTCGTCGAAGAGGCCACCCAGCGCCGGGTCGTCGGCGATGTACGCGTTGGGCAGTTCCACTACGTATCGCCCCCGGTCGGCCAGCAGGAACGCCGCCAGCAGGTACTGCTCGGAGTAGGCCCGCCAGCGCCACTCCGGCGGATAGTCGCTCGGCAGCAGGATGTCGTGGATGTGTACCAGCACGCCCGGCCGCAGCCGGGGCAGCACCTCGAAGAAGAACACCGTGACGTCGGAGCCCATGAACGCCCGGTGCGAGCCGTCGAAGAAGATGATGTCGCCGGCCTCCAGCTCGTCGAACCGGCTGAGGTCGGTGTGCTCCAACGGTTCGCGGATCACGGTGTCGCACAGCGCGTCGATCTCGGCTCGCGGCGCCGGGTCGATCGAGGTGATCGTGGTTCGCAGGTCATGGTCGGCGATGGCTCGGCGGGCGAACTTCGTCGAGTTGCCCGAGCCGATCTCCAGGTATCGGCGCGGGTTGGTCCCCGCCAGGAACCCGGTGAGCGCCAACGCGTCGAGCGGCGGCAGCCAGCCGTTGCGCCAGTACGGCATCGGGTCGGTCAGCTCGGCCTGCAGCGGGATCGCCCGGAAGGCGTCCAGGTGGGAGCGGAAGCCGGACAGGTGCTCGCGATACCGGTCCCGCCCCTCGGCGAACCGGGCGGCGAGCTGCGGGTGGACCGGCCGCCCGTACCCGTAGCGGGGCTGCGGATCGCCGAGGTGGTCGACGAACAGCGGGCGGCGCAGCCCGAACGCGGACAGGACCGTGCCGTGCAGGACCGGGTGGCGGTCGAGGTAGCGCACCGGCGCGCGCAGGACCGGCAGCGCGCTGAGGAGCTCCTGGCCCGACGAGGTGCTGATGGCGGCCCGGACCCGCCGCCCCCATCGGCGGACACCGGGTCGATCAGGGGACGCGGAAGACATCGGGAGAGAGGTCACGACGGAGTCCTTTCGAGAGTGAGCGGAGCGGGAACCCGGGTCGGGCGGAGCACGCCCAGCGCGGCCAGGACGACCAACGTGGAAGCCGCGTCGACGACGGTGATGAGGATCCGGCTCAGCGCCACCACGGTGACCAGGGCCGGGCCGGTGAGCAGGGTGGCCAGGGTGAGCCCGAGCACCAGCTCGCGCACGCCGAGGCCGGACGGGAGCACCAGCGCCACCACCCCGGCGACCACCGAGAGTGCGAAGCCGCCGATGCCGACGGTGAGCGTGGTGAGCGGATCCGCGCCGAGCGCGACGGCCAGGACCGCCACGTGGGTTCCGCTGATGAGCCAGCCCAGCGCCATCAGGGCGGTGGCCTTGCCCAGCGCGGCGCGGCCGGGCAGCTCCAGCGTGGCGCTGCGGCGCAGCAGACGGGCGCCGAGGGTCAACGGCGCCTGGAGCGTTCCCGGAGCCAGGACGGGCACCGCGGCGGCAGCCAGCACCGGCAGCAGCAGCCACCACAGTGGACTCGTCGCCACCAGGGCGGGCAGGGCGAGCAGCCCGACCAGCAACCCGGCCACCACCGCGAGCCCCTGACTGGCCAGGAACGCGGCGGCCAGCCGGGCCGGAGGCTCCCCGAGCGACGTGGCCATGCTCGCGTGCGCCACGGCCGGCCAGATGCCGCCAGGGATGTAGCGGGCGAGCCCGCCCACGAAGTACACCCGCAGTGCCTCGCGGGTCGGCAGCCGGGTGCCCAGTCCGGCCAGCAGGATCCGCCAGCCGAACATGCCGGGCAGGCCGCCGACACTCGCGAGGACCGCCGCGAGCAGCGCGTTACCCAACCCGACCGTTCGGACGCTGTCGACCAGGCCGTGCCGCGCCAACCACAGCTGGCTGCCGAGGAACACGACGACCAGCCCGTATGCGAGGATGCGCAGCACCGCGAAGACCCGCCGTCTCATGGTGCCCTCCGCACGGTCAGCTCGATCCGCTGCAGGCTGTGGTCCGACATACGGCGCGGGTCGACGAACTCGTACCGCTGCACCGTCACCGCGTCGGACGTGAACGCCCAGTCGAGGCGCCACAGCTGGACCGGCCAGTATGAGCGCCACGACGCCGGGTACAGGGATCGGGAGCCGCTCGCCGCGTCGTGCAGCGAGTCGGCCAGCCACCGGAGGTCGCCCATCACCGGGCTGGTGTTGAAGTCCCCGGCGACGAGGACCGGGTTGCGGTTGTCGCGCACGTCGTTCTCCAGGGAGGTGTACTGCCGGTGCCGCGCCGCGTCGCGGAGGCGCAACTGCCGGTAGAAGTCCGCCGACAGCGGGCTCACCAGGTCCAACTGGATCGGCATGTGCACGTTGTAGACCGACAGGGTTTCGCCGCCCGCCGTCACGTCCACGCGCAGCGATTTGACCTGCTCGTACACCTGTCGCCAGCTGCTGCCGGGGGCCGGTTCGGCGGGCAGCGCGACGACCCGCCGCACCGGCAGCCGGGTGAGCGTCAGCAGCTCGCCGCGCTCGATCGCGCTGTAGCCGGGGAAGTCGGCGGGGTGCAGGCCGTTCTCCGCGTACTCCTGCAGCAGGTATACGTCGGCGTCCTGGGCGCGCAGGAAGGCGAGGAACCCCGCCGGGTCGTCCCACTCGTCCCACACCTCCGTGTTCCACGCCACGACCTTGAAGTGCGTGCCGGCCACGTCCCCCGACGGCGGCAGCAGCGCCGCCGGGTTGAAGCCTGCCTGTGCCCCGCCGACCGCAAGGCCGGCCAGCGCGATCACCAGCGGCCGGCGGCCCAGCCGCAGCAGGGCGGTGCCGGCGGTGACCAGGGCCGGCACCACGGCGAACACCAGCGGTGGCAGGAGACCCGGCACGAGCCACAGCCACCAGCGACCGCTCAACACCACGTTGAGCCCGGCAAAGACCAGCCAGGCGACGCCGGCCGCCACGATGACACGCCGTCCGGCGCGGGCGATGCGGGCCCGCACCGGCCGGTCGACCACGGTGGGCGTCGAGGTGGGCGTCGAGGTGACGGTCGGGGTCATGCCGCGAACCCGGTGTACAGGCGGCGGAAACGCGCGGAGCCGGCCCACTGCGTGAGGCCGACGGCGATCCCGGCCGCGGTGGTGAGGTTCACCAGGTAGTGCAGCGCCACCACGGCGGTGGCGAAGCCTGGTCCCCGATGGCGCAGGGCAGCGCGGAAGAACCGGCGCTCGCCGAAGCACCAGGCGGTGAGGAACGCCAGCGGGATCAGCGCACCGATCGGGCCGAGCAACACGGGCGCCGGTGCGGCGGCCAGGGCGAGCGCCGCGGCGAGGCAGCCGCCGGACTGCTGGCTGGTCGCCACCTGCGCGACCCGGCTGCGGTCGAGGAAGAACGGGATGTGCAGCCGGGTGCGGTGGAAGACCTTGCGCAGCACCACCCGCAGGGTCGGGTCGTTGTCGTGCTTGCCGCGCACCGTCGTCATGAGCAGCATCCGGTGCCGCGCACCGAGCCGCCGGCCGAAGTCGGCGCCCTCGGTCTCGCGCAGGTGCGGCAGGAATCCGCCCAGCTCGGCGTACACGATCGCGGGGATGGCCATGATGGCCGTCGGCACGAAGTCGTGCAGTTCGCCGGCCGCCGCCTCCAGCCAGTAGTACTGGTGGAAGTTGCGGTACCGCTCGACCACACCGTTGACGATGAGCGGTTCCGGCTCGTAGGTGCCGGCGACCACGCCGACGGCGGGGTCGGCCTGCAGCGCGGCGACCGCGTTGGCCACCGCGTCCGGGTGCATGGCCACGTCCGAGTCGACGAAGACCAGGATCGCGCCCGACGCCTCGGCCGCACCGAGGTTGCGGGCGACCGCGACCCCGCCGTTGACGCCGGTGGACACGACCCGCGCGCCGAGGGACCGCGCGACCGCGACCGAGTCGTCCGTACTGCAGTCGTCGACGACCAGGATCTCCAGCGGCTGGTAGGTCTGCCGTTGCGCGGCCTCGACGCACAGGCCGATCGTGGCGCCGTAGTTGTAGTTCGGGATGATCACGGAAACCAGGGGAGTGTTCATGATGTCGCACCGATCGTGAAGCGGCGGCTCGGGCCGAAGGTTGGGTCGGTGAGGACGCGCAGCAGGCCGCGGGCGCAGCCGGCCAGCAACGCGAGATGCAGGAGCAGGTTGACGCCGGTGAAGTAGGCCAGGTAGGCGAGACCCTTGCGGCGGACCACGAATCGGGCCAGCGGCGGGTCGGCCACCGCGAAGGCGGCCAGCAGCACGCCGGGCACGGCCAGGAGGGCCGGGTCGAGCAGGCCCAGTGGCAACGTCGCCAGCATGAGTGCCACGACGGCCACGCCGGCGGTGCGGTTGACGGCCAGCCCGCCGCGGCGCATCCGGTTGCGGGCCGAGAAGGGCATGAGCTGTGCCCGCCGGTACTGCTCGCGCAGCGCATCCGGCAGCCGGTCCACCTCGTCGTGGTAGCCGACCATCGTGTCGGTGAGCCGGATCTGGTAGCAGGTGCGGAGCCGTTCGCTGTACTCGTCGTCCTCCGCGCTGCGCAACCGCTCGTCGAACCCGCCGATCTCGTCGAAGACCCGGCGCGGCATCGCGGCCAGCGCGAACACCGCGGTCTCGGTCCGCCCGACCTGCCGGGTCAGCGCGAAGTGCAGGTGCAGCACCCGGTGGCGCTCCACCGGGCCGTCGTCCATGAGCGGCTCCGGCCCGTACACGCCGAAGACGCAGCCGCAGTCCGGCTCCGCGGCCAGGATCCGCACGGCCTGCTCGATCGCCTCCGGGGCCAGGGCGACGTCGGAGTCCACGAAGAAGACGACGTCGCCACGGCTGGCCGCCACCCCGGTGTTGCGGGCGGCCGACACGCCCCGGTTGACCGCGTGCCGCACCACCGTCGCCCCGGCCGCTTCCGCGATCCGGACCGAGTCGTCGGTGCTGCAGTCGTCGACCACGATCACCTCGATCGGCTGGAGGGTCTGCTGCTGGACTGAGCGCAGACACGCGTCCAGGGTCTTGCCGTAGTTGTAGTTGGGGATGACCACCGAGACGTTCATCGAGACTGTCCTTTCAGGACGATCCGCACCCGTTGCGCCCGATGGTCGGAGAGCCCGTCCGTGGCCACCAGCTGGTAGTCGTCGGCGACCAGCCCGGCCGTGGTGAAGGTCCAGTCGACCCGCCACAACGGCAGGCCGGCCGGCCACGACCCCGGGTACAGTGCGGTGTTGGCGTCGTGCAGGGTCGCGCGCAGCGCATCGAGGTCGCCCATCGCCGGGCTGGTGTTGAAGTCCCCGGCGATGATCGCGGGACGGTTGTTGGCGGCGAGGTCGGACTGCAGCCCGGCGAGCTGGCGGCGCCGGAGTCCGTCGCGCTCCTGGATCAGGCTGAAGAACCGCCGGCTCACCGCGAGGTCGATCTGGACCGGCAGGTGCACGTTGTAGGTGGAGATGATGTGCCCGCCGACGTCGAGATCGCTGCGCAGCACTTTGGCCGCGACGAACACCTGGCCGAAGTCGGCGGCGACGCCGGCCAGGTCGCGGTCCGGGCCGACCGGCGGCCGGGCCACGATCGGGAACCGGCTGAGCGTCAGCAGCTCACCGCGGCTCGCGATCGAGTAGCCGGGGAACGCCGCCCGCAGCGCCGCCTCGTCGTCCACCGGCCGGGCGCCGTCCAGCCCGGCCGTCTCGTCCCAGTGCAGGTACTCCTGCAGCAGGTAGACGTCGGCGCGCTGGGCCTGCAGGAACGCGTAGAACCGGTCCCGCTCCACGCTCTGGCCCCAGTACTCGGTGTTCCACGCGAACACCTGCAGCCCCGGGCCGGCGCCGGACACTCCACCACGGACATGGAGGCCGTTGTACGGCCAGCCGAGCACACCGGCCGTGATGGTCCCCGCCAGGACCAGCCAAGTGGCGTTGGCCGGCACCGGCCGCCCCAGCAGGCGCGCGGCCGGCAGGGCGGCGACCAGCAGGACCGGCACGACCAGGAACATCAGCGGCGGCATCAGGTCGGGCAGCAGCCACAGCCACCAGCGCCCGGTGAGCAGCCACTGCAGGCCCACGAAGACCAGCCAGGCGCCGGTCGCGGCGACCAGGACCCGGCTGGCCCGGCACCATCTGCTCGTTCGTCCTCCGCTTCGCTCCGGCCGCCCGAGCGCCGAGCTGTGCCTCTGATGAGCGGCCCCTCCGCTTCGCTCCGGACCGCTCGTTCGCCCTCCGCTTCGCTCCGGCCGCCCGAGCTCCAAGCTGTGCCTCTGATGAGCGGCCCCTCCGCTTCGCTCCGGACCGCTCATGCCGCGGACAGCCGGATCGGCCGCGGCTGCGGAGCGAGGTCGTACAGGGCGCGGAACTCCCGCGACGCGAGCCACTGCAGCGCGCCGAAGCCCGCGCCGGCCACGATGGCCACGCTCTGCAGCACCTGCACGCCGGTGAAGAACAGGCCGAAGCCGGCGCCCCGGCGGCGGAACACGAACCGGTACATCTCGGCGTCGCACCCGATCGACACGGCGAGCAGCGCGGCGGGCGCCAGCGCGAGGAGGGGGCTCACCAGGACCGCCGGGAGGCTCAGGACCGCGGCGGTGGCGGCGACGCTGCCGAAGATGCGGGCCGAGGTCTCGAAGCCCTTGGCGAAGCTGCGCCGCCTGGTGTACAGCGGCACCCGCAGCCGGCTGCGGCGGAACAGCTTGCGCAGCAACGGCCAGAGCCGCGGCTCGTCGCGGTGCCGGCCGGACAGCGCCGAGGTGAGCAGCACCTGGTACCGGGTGGACAGCCGCTGCCCGTACTCGACCTCCTCGGTCTCGCGCAGCCGCGGGTCGAACGGGCCCATCTCGGCGAAGACCTCGGCCCGCATCGCGCAGATCGCGCTGAACAGGAACGACACCACGCCCTCGGAGCTGATCCGCCAGTAGTGCGCCTGGAGGCACCGGCACTCCTGCAGCAGGCTGTCGCGCTTGAGCGGGACGTCGTCGAGCATGCCGCAGACCGCGCCGGCCTCGGGCCGGGCGTCCAGCAGCGCGGTGGCCCGCTCGATCACGGTCGGCGCCAGTTCGACGTCCGAGTCGAGGAAGAGCAGCACGTCGCCGGACGCGAGCTGCGCGCCCAGGTTGCGGGCCGCCGCCGGTCCGCTGTTGACGGGGGTACTGACGACCCGCACGCCGGCGGCCTCGGCGATCGCCACCGAGTCGTCGGTGCTGCAGTCGTCGACGAACAGGATCTCCAGCGGCGGCACGGTCTGCGCGCGGACGGCCGCGATGGTGCGGTCGAGCGAGTCGGCGTGGTTGTAGTTGGGCATGATGACCGAGACCCGGGGTACGGACACGGTGCCTTCTCCTTGGTCGACGAGGTGGTCAGTTGATGAGCGACTGGAGCCGGTGGGCGAGCGCCGGGTCGCGCGAGAGCACCAGCGCGGTGACGAACAGCACGCCCCAGACGAGGCCGGTGCCGACGATCGCGCGGTCGCGGAGCAGGGCGAGGACGGGGTCGCCGACGCCGCGCACCAGGACCGCCTGGATGTAGCGGGCGAGCGCGAAGAGGGCCAGCGGCACCGACGCCAGCATCGCCGGCTCCGCGAACGCGCCGAGTTGCGCGTCGCCCCGCAGGTACAGCAGGAACGCCACGGCGGTGAGCACCGCGGTCAGCTGAATCAGGTGGTCGGTGAGCTCGACGGTGTAGCCGCGCAGGGCGGGCCGGTGCGCGCTGCCGCCGACCGACAGCTCCTGACGCCGCTTGCCGAGGACCAGCAGCAGGCACAGGGAGAAGACCGCCACGAGCAGCCAGGTGGGCACGCGGGCGCCGACGGTGAGGTAGCCCTCCAGCATCCGCAGGACGAACCCGGCGGCGACGCAGCCGGCATCCACCAGCGGTATGTGCTTGAGCACCCGGCTGTACAGGACGTTGAGCACCAGATAGGCCAGGATCGGGCCGGGCGGCACGCCCGGGACGGCGACGAGCAGCAGGGCGAGCAGCCCCAGGACGCCGGCCGCGACCGTCACGGCGAGCGTGCCGGAGACCCGGCCGGACGCGATGGGCCGCAGCCGCTTCACCGCGTGCAGCCGGTCGCGGCCGCGGTCGGCGAGGTCGTTGCCGAAGTACACGGCGATCGAGGCGAGGGTGAACGCCACCGTGGCCAGCAGGACGCTGCCGGCGCCGGACGCCGAGACCGTGGGCACGGCGAGCAGGGCCGCCGGGACCACCAGGACGTTCTTGGCCCAGTGGGCCGGCCGGGCGACCCGGAGGAGATCGAGCAGCAGGGGAGTGGTGGGCACGGCGGTGGATGCGGGGGTCGTTTCCAGAGTGGTCATCGCATTTCCCGTCCTAGAAGAACACCTTGGCGGCGGCGAGAGCCCCTTGCTTCCACGGCTCCCGGCTGGTGACCCCGCTCCCGGACGGCGAGCCGCGCTGCTCGCGCCACCAGTCGAACGTGGCCAGGATCGTGTCCCGGTTGGACCGGGTGGGTGCGTAGCCGAGCCGGTCCCGGGCCTTGGCGATGCTCACGTAGGAGTCGGCGAGGAGCTTGTGCAGCAGCCGCCCGTACACCGGGGACAGCCCGACCCGCTGCAGCGTCGAGAGGACCGCCACGGCCGGCCGGGCCGGCACGCCGACGACGCGCCTGCCGTGCCCGGCGGCGTCGAGGACCGCCTGGAAGTCCTCGCGGATCGTGCCGAACTCGGCGGCGGCGATGTTGTAGGTGTCGATCGCGACGTCCGGCGGTGCGGCGAGGGCGGTCTCGATCGCGGTGACCAGGTCTTCGACGGCCAGCATCTGCACCCGGACGTCGCCGCGGCCGAGGACCGGGAAGTTCCGGCCCTCCTCGGCCCACTCGAACAGCATCGCGAACAGCCCCATCCGGCCCGGCCCGAGGAACGTCTTGGGCCGCAGGGTGGTGAGGCACATCCCGTCGGCGCGGGCCTTGTCCGCCACGACCTCGGCGTCGGTCTTGGCCTCGCTATAGACGTCGACCGGCTCGCGCGGGTGCTCCTCGGTGGTGGGTACGACCTTCGGCAGGCCGTAGACCGCGGTCGAGCTGATCTGCACCACGCGCGGCACGCCGGCTTCCCCGGCCGCGTCGAGCACGCTGCGGGTACCGTCGACGATCACCGATCGGATGACGTCGGCCGGATAGCTGGGCAGCGCCGAGGCACAGTGCACGACCGCGGTCGCGCCGGCGAACGCCCGCCGCATGGCGGCGGTGTCGCGGATGTCGGCCTCGACGTGCTCCAGCCGGGCGTGCGCCGGCACGGCGCTGCCCCGCCGGTCGACCCCGCGGACCCGCCAGCCCGTCGCGAGCAGCCGCTCGACCAGGTACGTGCCGAGCATGCCGGCCGCCCCGGTCACCACGAACGCGCCCTCGGCGGGTCCGCCCCGGTGGCTCATCGGCCCGTCACCTTCTCGCGGACGAACGAGGTCAGCAGCGCGGGCAGGCCGCGGCTGAGCGTGGCGTCGAGGCTGTCCAGGAAGTGCTCCACGTCGTCGTCGGAGACGACCAGGCTGGGTGCGACCATGAGCGGGTTCTCGACGTTCGGGCTGTAGTAGGTGACGATCCCGTGCTCGCGGAACAGGTGGGAGATCACCGACAGCGTGATGAGCTTGGTCTTGAACCGCGGGTCGTGCGCGAATCCGGGCACCAGCTTGCCGGCCAGGGTCAGGATGCGCGGGCCGCCGTCGAGGAAGACGCCCCACAAGGCCCCGGTGCCCTTGACCTCGCGGACGACGTCGGGGTGTGCCTTGGCGATGCGATGCAGCTCGGGGCCGAGGTCCGCTTCCAGCCGCCGGGCGCGGGCCGGGTAGTCGTCCTCGACCACGACGTTGACCGCCTCGATGGCGGTGGCGGTCTCCTCACCGAAGCCGTAGTACGTGGTGCTGTGCAGGATCACGTCGGCCAGCCGGTCGTACGCCTTGCGGAACACCGGCTCCCGGGCGGTGTAGCCGGAGATGGACGCCTTGCCGCCACCGAGCGACTTCGAGTACGTCAGGATGTCCGGCACCAGGCCGGCGTGCCGCATGAAGTAGAACAGGCTGCCGGTTTTACCCCAGCCGGTGTAGATCTCGTCGAAGATCAGGATGATGTCGTTGCGGTCGCACAGCGCGCGCACGGCCCGCAGGTCGGCCTCGGACCAGTGACGCAGGCTGGAGGCGCTGAACGGCTCCAGCATGATCGCGTAGACGTCGCAGCCGCCGTCGGGGCGCCGGGCCGCCTCGACCGCCGCGGTCAGCCCGGCCAGATCGCCGTACGGGTAGACGCCGATGTTCGGCAGGCCCGGGAAGGCGAACGCGTTCTCCGTCGAACCGGTCAGGCTGCCTGCGCCCAGGGTCTTGCCGTGGAAGCTGATGTCGGCCCGCAGGATCGTGCTGCGACTGCCGCCGTGGTACTTGTACGCCATCTTGATGGCGCCCTCGTTCGCCTCGGCGCCGGAGTTGGGGAAGTACGAGATGTTCAGGTCGCCGGGCAGCAGCGCGGCCACGTTGTGGCTCAACGCGGCCAGGTAGGGCGAGAAGAACGCCTTGTGGACCTCCATCCGGCCCTGCTCGCCGTAGCGCTGCCGGGCCCGCAGGATGCGGGGGTGGTTGTGGCCGTGGTTGAGCACGCCGACGCCGCCGGTGAAGTCGAGCACCCGGCGGCCGTCACGCAGCCAGATCGACGCGCCCTCGGCTCGTTCGACCAGCTCCCGGCCGAAGCCGAAGGTGGTCATCAGCGAGACCTGGCTGCGGCTGACGTAGCGGCGGTAGAGCTCGTGCACCTCTTTGGTGGACAGTTGCTCCACCTGGTCCAGGCCGATCATTGCTTGGTTCATGTGCCGCCTCTCTTCGAAGTACCGATCGGAACGTTGGCGGCAGTGCAACGGGACGCCCTATCAGGCGGGCATTCGGTTGCTATCCGATTACTCTGTGTAGTCGACCGCCAGGTCCACGACGGTGAGGCGGGACCCGTGCAGCCGGCGGACCAGGACGGCGAGCAGCACGGCCCGCGGATCGGCGGCGGTGAGCAGCACGTCGGCGGCGGTCCGCAACGGGGTGGGCAGGCACCGTTCGCCGAGGTTCAGCACGACCGCGCCCGCGGCGAGCCAGCCGGCCCGCAGCGGCGCCGCGTGCACGGCGTCGACCGGGAGCACGAGGTCGGCGCCGCGCACCACGTGGCGGGCGTGCCGGTCGACGCACAGCTGGACGCCGCGGCGGCGCATCGGCTCGACCAGCCGGTCCCACAGCTCGTCGGCGGCCCGGTCGTCGCGGTCGAAGAGTGCGACCTGGCTGACGGTGGGCAGCAGGTCGGGCAGCAGCGCGAGGTAGTCGTCGGCGAGCGCGCCGCCCCCCAGCAGGCCGACGGTGAGCACCCCGCGGTTGACGAGCGCGCCAGCGACCATCAGCCCCAGGCGCGCGGGGCGTTGCTCGGGTGCGTCCCCGTGAACCACAACCGGAGACTGTGCGGCGCCGGGCTATCGATCCGCTATCCGTGGAGCATGCACCAACCCGAGTTGGCGGACGGATAGATCATTGAAATGCGGCAACGTTTCCGTGGTCCCCAGCGGTACCACACGGGAATCCGGCAGTCGGAAGGGACACCGAGATGACGCGCAGACTCGACACCAACTGGGGCAGCCCGTTCATGCCGGCGGGGTCAGCTCGCTGATCCGTTGCCGGAGCCCGCGGACCTCGGCAGTGTCGTCCTCGCGATCGACATCGCCCAGCAGAGCTCCCGCACTGACCGCGGCACGCATGGCGCCGTGCGTGTCGCCGAGGCCCAATCGCAGCTCACCCAGCACGACCAGCGCGTTGACCTGCTGTACGGTCGCCCCGACCGCACCGAACGTCCGCGCTGCGGCATCGAGCCACTCGCCAGCCCGTACCGGCTCATCCCGCTCGATGTCCAGCATGCCGAGCGCCTGCCGGGCGTGCGCCTCCACCAGCCGGTCCCCGAGCCTCTCGGCCAGCTGCAACACCTGCGACAAGGCGGTCTCCGCCGCTCCGTGCCGTCCCTCGCGGTGCCGGACCCGGCCGAGGCCCAGCAGCGCGTATGCCTCACCGAGCCGATCGCCGTGGTCCCGGGCCAGACGCAGGACCTGATGGAACGCATCCGCGCCGCGATCCAGCTCGTCCCGCCGCAGGTGGACCTCGCCGAGCCGGAACAGGATCTGCCCCTCAACCCGGCGGTTGCCGGCGATCTGAGTGATCGTCAGTGCGTCGTCGAGAATCTTCTGCGCCTGGTTCGCGTCGCCCGCGTCCAGCCGGAGCGCTGCCAGGCTGGACAGCACATGCGCCACCGCGATCTGGTCGCCGGCCTCACGCAGGATCGGCAGCGCCTGCTCGTACCCGAGGCGGGCCAGGTCCGGCCG
This sequence comes from Dactylosporangium sp. NPDC005572, assembly GCF_040605515.1. Taxonomy (NCBI): domain Bacteria; kingdom Bacillati; phylum Actinomycetota; class Actinomycetes; order Micromonosporales; family Micromonosporaceae; genus Dactylosporangium; species Dactylosporangium sp. NPDC005572. Next base: position 20,261 of record NZ_JBEXCY010000017.1, read on the forward strand.
CCCGGCGATCCGGTCGAGGAAGGCGAGGTTGCGCAGGACCAGCCCCCGCCCGTGGTGATCGTCGCAGGCGGTGAAGCCGTCGAGGGCCTGGCGCAGCCGGTCGCGCGCGTCGGCGTGGCGCTGTTCGACGATGTGCAGCGCACCCAGTGCGTACTGCATGGCGGCGATGCCTCGCCGGTTGTCCAGCTGACGGACGAGTGCGAGCGCCAGCTCGGCCGATTCCCGCCAGTCCACCAGGTAGCTGCGCGCCTCGAACAGCGTGACGAGCGTCATCGCGAGGTCCCAGGCCAGCTCGTCCCAGCGGTTGCGTACCGCCTGGCGCAGCGCGGCGGTGAGGGCCTGCCGCTCGGCCTCCAGCCAGCCGAGCGGCTGCTCCAGCAGGGCGGCGGTCGCGCTCTTCGGCACCACCCAGCGGGGCTCGGTGCCGTGGAGGACGGTGTACTGCCCGCCGTACTCGCGGCGGTGCGCCTCCTCAGCCAGGTACAGCCAGCCGGCGAGGGCCCGCCGGACCGCAGCGGCCCGCTGGTCGTCCGGCTCCTCCAACTGGGCCCGCTCCCGCGCGAACACCCGCACCAGGTCGAGCAGCCGGAACCGGACCGGCCCGTCGGCCGTCTCGGCGAGCACCGCCAGCAGGTGGGCCTCGACCAGGTCGTCGACCAGATCCTCGGCGTCGTCCAAGGCCACGTCGAGCAGCGCGGCGGCGGCCCACGAGCCGAACTCGGGCGCGTCGAGGCAGGCCAGCAGCCGCAGCAGGCGCTGGGCGTCGGGGCCGAGGCCGGAGTAGCTCACCGCGATGCTGGCCCGTACCCCGAGCGCACCGTGCTCCAGTTCGTCGAGCCGGCGGGTCTCGTCGCGCATCCGGCCGATCAGCCGGCTGGGCTTCCAGTGCGGGCGGGAGGCGAGTCTGGCCCCGGCGATCCGCAGGGCGAGCGGCAGCCCGCCGCAGAGCGAGGCCAGCTCGGTCAGGGCTGGGTCGTCGCGGCTGGCCCGGGCCGCCCCGACCACGGCCGCGAGCAGGTCGACCGACGGCTCGGGCGGCAGCACGTCGAGCGACACGTGCTCGGCGCCGGGCAGCGCGGTCAGCCGATGACGGCTGGTCACGATGACGGCAGCCGGTTCGTTGCCGGGCAGCAGCGGTAGCACCTGGGCCTCGTTGACGGCGCTGTCGAGCAGGATGAGCATCCGCCGGTCCGAGATCAGGTCGCGGTAGACCTCGCCGAGGGCGTCGACGCCACCGGGTATTTCCAGCCCGTTGACGCCGAGCGCGCGCAGGAACCGGCCGAGGATCTCCACCGGCTGGACGGGCCAGGTGCCGTCGGACAGGTTCGCGTACAGCGTGCCGTCGGAGAACGCGTCGCGCAGGCTGTGCGCGACGTGCAGCGCGAGGGCGGACTTGCCGACCCCGCCGGGGCCGGAGATCGCGACGATCGCCGGTTGCCGGGTCGCGCTGCGGCCGGTTGTGCCGGTGACCGCCGAGGTGACCCGGGCCACCTCGGCGGCGCGGCCGGTGAAGTCCGCGGTGTCCAGCGGCAGCAGGTTCGGCGGTACCGGACGGGACCGCGCCGCCCTCGGCGCATCGCCGGCGGCCGGCACCGGTGGCCGGCTCGGCGCCACCGGACGGAGTGGTGTCGGACCTGGCGGGTCCTCGGCCGCCGGCACCGGCACCTCGGCCCGTTCACGAGGTGGTTCCGGTGCGACCGGTCCCTCCGGGGCCCCGGCGAGCACCAGCTGTTCGATGCGGCGTAACTCCGCCCCCGGTTCGAGGCCGAGCTCGTCGACCAGGACGGTACGGGCCTGCCGGTACACGTCCAGGGCTTTGGCTCGTCGGCCGCAGCGGTGCAGCGCGGTCATCAGCGCGCCGTAGAACCACTCGTGCAGCGGGTGCTGGAGGATGAGCTCGCCGAGTTCCCCGACCAGCTCGGCGTGCCGGCCGATCTGCAGCTCGACCTCGATGCGCCGTTCCAGCACGGCGAGCCGCCGCTCTTCGAGGTGAAGGGCGCTGGCCTCCAGGATCGGGCCGGTCAGCCCGGCGAGCGGCGGACCGCGCCAGAGCTCCAGTGCGGAACGGAACAGTCCGGCAGCCTCGTGCAGCGCACCGTCGGCGACCAGCCTGGTCGCCTGCGCCGCCCGCTCCTCGAACTGCCGCGCATCGAGCCGCGCACCGGTGAGCATGAGCGCGTAGCCGGGCGGGCGGGTCTCGATGACCACCGGCGGGCCGGGCGACGCCGCGGCGGCGAACACCCGCCGGAGGATGGAGACGCAGATCTGGACCTGGGAGCGCGCGGTGGCCGGCGGGTGCTCGCCCCAGAGCACCTCGATCAACCGGTCGGTCGGGACCATCCGGCCCGCCTCGAGGCATAACACCGCCAGCACCGAATGGGTCCGGGGCCCGCCGAGCTGGAGCGACCGGCCGTCCACCGAGACTTCGACCGGCCCGAGGATGCCGATGTCCATGCCGCTCCGCTCTCCAGCCGCCTGCTCCGGCCGCAGCATCGAGGACTGGGAGATCCATGACGGTGAATTGAGCGTAGCAGCGGACATGATCCCTTGGCCATGTGGAGCAATCGGCCACGGCCACCCCAGTCGGGCGGAACCGGTCGACATCGCCGTGTTCTGCTGCTCGCGCCGGTGGGTGCCGTGGGTGCGTTCGGTGCGGCGATTGCCGGTACCTTGATCACGCAGGTGGCCTGGGCCGCGTGGACGGTCGGTCGGACCTGTGCGGGTAGCTCGAGGGGGTGCTGTGGCGCGGCAGTGGCGGTACGGCATGGTCGGCCAGGCCGAGGTGGCGCGGACAGTCGGCACCGGTCCGTTGACGATCGGCGCGCACTACCACGAGACGGTCCAGGTCACGATCGTCACGTCGGGCCGGCGCGCGTTCCGCACCCGGACCGGGTCCGTCGCCGCGGGTGCGGGGCACGCCATCGTCATTCCGGCGAACCTGCCGCACGCCGCGGCGCCGATGGCCGAGCGCGACGACAGCGTCAACGTGTACCTGCCGCCGCATGCCTTCGATGGCGTCCTCGGTGACGTGGCGGCAATCGTGCCGGTGCCTCCCGGCGTCGAGCGGCTGGCGCCGTCACAGGTGGCGTCGGTCCTGCACCCGTTGCTGGCGGCCGCGCCGGTCGCTCGCCGGGAGGCCGGGTCCGCCGGGTCCGCCGGGCTCACCGCCCTCGCCGCCGCCGTCATCGGCACGGACGCAGACCTGCGGACCCTCGCGGCGCGGTTCGCGACGTCCCGGGAGGCGGTGATCCGCCGGTTCGCCCGGGAGACCGGGATGACGCCGCACGCGTTCCGGGTCGTCGCCCGGCTGAACCTCGCCCGGCGACTGCTGCGCGCAGGGGCGGCCCCGGCGCAGGCGGCGGCGGAAGCCGGCTTCGCGGACCAGAGCCACCTGGGTCGGCAGTTCCGGGCCGTCTTCGGCACGACGCCCGGACGGTACCGCGCGCACCGCACTTTCGTTCCAGACAGCCGGCCGTGAGGACGCCAGGATCGGCGGCGTGGAACTGCTCGCGCTGCTCGCGGCGGGCCTGTTCGGCGGCGCCGTCAACGCGCTCGCCGGCGGTGCGACGCTGCTGACCTTCCCGGCGCTGATGGCGGCCGGGTTGCCACCCGTCGTCGCGAACGCCTCGAACGCCGTGGCGCTCGCGCCCGGCCACCTCGTCGCCGCCGTGGCCGACCGGGACAGCCGCCCCGAGGTCGACCGCCGCCTGCGCGGCCAGGTCGGGATCGCGGTCGCCGGTGGCGCGGCCGGTTCGGTCCTGTTACTGGTCCTGCCGGCCCGGCAGTTCCAGGCGGCGGTACCCGTCCTCATCGGCGCCGCCACCGTCCTGTTCGCTGCCGCGCCCCGGCTGCGGGCGCGCGGCGTGGGCGTGTCCACCGGCCCGGGGCTGTGGGTCGCGTGCGTTTACGGCGGGTTCTTCGGCGCGGGCCTCGGCGTCCTGCTGTCGGCGCTGCTCACGATGAGCTCCGACGCCGACGCCCGGCGCGTCAACGCGCGCAAGAACCTCCTCGCCTCGGCCGCAGGCCTCACGGCAGTGGGGGTCTTCATCGGTACCGGCACGGTGGCGTGGCCGGCAACCGCGGCGATGCTGACCGGCGCCTTGGCCGGCGGGTGGCTCGGCGGACGCGTCGGCGGCCGCGTACCGCCGGGCGTGGTCCGTGCAACGGTGATCCTCGGCGGCGCCACGCTGACGGCGGCCTACGCGATCCGGTTCTGGTGAGCTGCCCCGTGTGGGGGCAGCGGTGGCAAGCCAAGACGGTGCGGCCTGCGGTCGTCTGTCACGTGGGCCAGGGCGGCGGAGTCCCGGAGGCCGGGAACGGAGTCGCTGCCGGAGTTTTGTCCCGCTACGGCGACGTTCGAGGTGTCGCCAGGGGCGGACGAGGCGACGCGGGTCCGACAGCTGACTTTCACTCCCGTCCCGCCGGTACATGATCGACCTCGCGGCGACCGGCAGCGGCGCCTTTGCCGCAGGCAAATGACGACGGGAGCGTCGATGCAAATCCCAGCTCATCGGTCGCATCGCAGAGAACTGGCAGGACGAGGAACTCCTGCGCGAAACGGCCGACCTGGTGAGCGAGCTCAACGAGAAGGCGCGGATCAGCGGGCAACTGGACCGGCAGGACGAGCTCACGCTCGACGAGGCGTTCATCCGCCTGATGGACTCGTCCGCCGATCGTGCCCACCCCGTCGTCGCGCGACTGCGAGAGCTCATCGGCGAGCGTGGTTGGACCGGGTGGACTCGCTTCGAGAAACGCGAGCCATGAATCGTCAAGCCACGACCGCGGTCGTGCTCGACGAAGGCCATCGGTGAGGTCGAGAACGGCGAGTTGGTGCTCGCCACCGATCCCGTCACCGGCGAGACCACGGCCTCGGCACCGACCCGCATCGGCTCATCCAGACCTCTTGCCGGTGAAGGAGGGCGATGAGGTTTGGCCGGCTCGGCACGATCGGTCTCAGCGATCCGACTCAGCGGTGTCAGGCCGACTTGCGCACCACGAGCGAGCAATCGGTGAGCACTTCGGTCGGCGGCGCGCCACGGCCGGCGACGCGTGCTGCGAGCAGGTCGACGGCCTGCTTGGCGACCTGCGCGGTGCCTGGCTCGATCGTGGTGAGCGGTGGTGTGGTGAACTCTGCCATCGCCACGTTGTCGAATCCGATGACGGCCACGTCGTCGGGCACGCGCACGCCGCGGGCCGCGAGCGCGTGGAGCGCGCCGAACGCCATCGTGTCGTTGAAGCAGAAGACTGCATCAGGCGGCTGCGGCAGGCCGAGCAGGCGCGTCATGCCGGCGGCGCCGTCGCGCAGGTGCCACTCCTCGGCGGTGACGACGTACTCGGCGGGCATCGACAGGCCGTTCTTGGCGAGCGTGTCGCGGAATGCATCGAGACGCAGCGACGCCGCCGACGTGGTCGCGACGCGCGGGTTCGCGCCGATCGCGGCGATACGGCGGTGGCCGCGATCGATGAGGTACTGCGTCGCGAGCCTGGCCGCCTCGGTGTTGGCCATCGTGACGTGGTCGACCGGTCCGCGGAAGATCCGCTCGCCCAGGATGACCAGCCGGTCGTTGCCCGTGAGGTGCCGTTCGTCGCCGGGCCCGAGCGCGTGGGGCTGGAAGATCAAGCCGTCGGAGTGCTGGCGGCGTGCGCCCGAGAGGATCGCGATCTCGTTCTCGCGGCGTGCACCGGTCTGCTGGATGACGACGGTCCAGTCGTGCCGTTCGGCCTCGGTCATGATACGCCGGGCGAGGTCGATGAAATAGTCGATCATCAGGTCGGGGATGGCGAGCGTGATCGTGCCGGTCCGCCCGGTGCGCAGGCTGCGCGCTGACGTGTTCAGGCGGTAGCCGAGATCGTCGACAGCGCGCAGCACACGGTCACGCGTCTCGGGCCGCACCGACGTGTGCCCGGAGAGCACGTTGGACACGGTTCGGGCCGTGACGCCGGCGCGGGCGCCGACGTCGGCCATCGTGACGCTCCCGCCCTTGCGTGCCATCTGCTCACCTACCTTCGGTTGCGCAGCCGACGCGGACAGTGGCCCACGATACAGGCGGCAGCCGAAGCGCGAGCGTCCCGTCGTCGAGTCGCGTGTCGAGCGGCCGCGGCACGACGGCGTCAGGGTCGTCGACCGTGTTCGTCGCCGTGGGGTCCGGCGCCCACAACAGTTCGGCGTGCTCGACGGAGCGCGGGGTCAGCTCGCGCAGGTCGAGCGTGATGTCGGCGACCGTGACCGTCGAACGGTTGGCCAGGTGGACGAGCGCGTGGTCGCCGCCGGGGGAGACGGTGACGACGCACGTCGCGTCGGCGCCGCCCGTCGTGTCCGCCGTGGTGTCCAGCACGGTGTGGCCCGCGCTGCGGGCGACGGCGGCGAACGGGTGGAACGTGGTCTGCCGCCAGGCGGGCCGACCGGGCTCAGCGCGGATCGGGCCGATCACATTGACGAGCTGCGCCATCGCGGCGATGGCGACGACGTCTGCGTGACGCAGGATGCTCTGCAGTAGCGTGCCGACCACGACCGCGTCGGCGAGGGTGTACTTCTCCTCAAGGATGCGCGGCGCCTCCTCGAACACGCGCTGCGGCTCGATCTCGTCGTACGACGTGTAGTTCCACACGTTCCACTCGTCGAGGCTGATGCGGACGTCGCGCTCGCTGCGCGTCGCGGCCCGCACGTGCGCGATGGTCGCGGTGACGTCGTCGAGGAACCTGTCGAGCACATCCGACGAGCGCAGGAACCGCGCGCGGTCGCCCTTGTCGTAGAAGTAGATGTGGCACGACAGGTGATCGACGAGGTCGATCGTGCCCGTCAACACCTCGCGCTCCCACGTGCCGAACGTGGGCATCCGCTCGTGCGAGCTGCCGACCACGACGAGTTCGAGCGCGGGGTCGAACCGGCGCATCGCGGCGGCGGTGACGGTCGCGCGCTCAGCGTAGGCGGCAGCGGAGAGATGGCCCAGCTGCCACGGGCCGTCGGCCTCGTTGCCGAGGCACCACAGGCGCACGTCGTGCGGCTCGGGCGAGCCGTTCGCGATGCGAGCGTCGGAGAGCGTCGTGCCGCCCGGGTGGTTGGCGTACTCGAGCAGGTCGAGCGCCGAGCGTGCGTCGCCGAGGCCGAGGTTGAGCGCGAGCATCGGCTCGACGTCGGCCTGACGGCACCATGCCACGAACTCGTCGGTGCCGAATGTGTTCGGCTCGATGCTCTTCCAGGCGAGGTCGAGGCGGCGTGGGCGGGCGTCTCGTGGGCCGACGCCGTCGCGCCAGTCGTAGCCCGAGACGAAGTTCCCGCCGGGATAGCGCACCACCGTGACGCCGAGCTCGCGGACGAGCTCGAGCACGTCGCCGCGGAAGCCCTCAGGCGTCGCGGACGGGTCGTCGGGGGCGTACAGCCCGCCGTAGACGCTGCGGCCCAGGTGCTCGACGAACGAGCCGAACAGGCGCGGGTTCGCAGTGCCGATCCGGCGGGCCAGCCGGAGCCTCACGGGCGCGGCGGGAGTGTGGTCATCCACGTCGACGATCTACCTCTCTCGTTTGTTCATCGATGAAACTAGGCGACACAACTGGCAGCGTCAACGTGGGCAGTGCTGGAACTCAGACTGGCAGTAGACGCTTGACGAAAAGCTTTTCGGCAGGCAAAGTCACTGCCCTAACAGGCCTGGTTCATCGATGAAACAAATCCGGGTCCGGCGGCGCCGCCGCACGGTCAATGGCGACAGAGGGAGACAGCTCATGAGGAACGCACGCCTCGCTCGCGCGCTCGTCGCGCTGGTGGGGGCCGCAACGCTTGGCCTGGCGGCCTGCTCGTCCGGCAGCCCGGGTAGCGGGGACACGGCCGGCGGCTCGACCACCCTGACGGTCTGGCACTACTACAACACCGACGGACAGGTGCAGGGCCTGGAGCGGCTTGCGTCCGCGTTCGAGGCCAAACACTCCGGCGTGCACGTCCAGTTCCAGTACGTGCCGGTTGAGCAGATGACGACGAAGGCAGTCACCGCCGCGGGCGCCAAGACGGGCCCCGACGTGCTGGTCTTCGGCGCCTCGGGCACCTACCCGCTGGCGCAGGCCGGCGCGATCAAGCCGATGGACGATTGGTGGTCCACGTACTCCGATGCCAAGCAGTTCCCCGACGGCGTGCTGCAGAAGGTCGACGGCAAGCTGTACGGCGTCCAGGGCTACGTCAACCTGCTGGGCCTCTGGTACAACAAGGACCTCCTCGACCAGCTCGGCGCCCAAATTCCCACCACGATCCCCGAGATGGAGGACGTGATGGCGAAGGCCGTCAAGGCCGGTAAGCAGGGCATCACGCTCACCGGCAAGCCGGGCCTCGAGAGCCAGTGGCAGGGCTTCCCCTGGTTTACGTCGAACGGGTTCACCTACGGGAATGCGCAAGCCGCGCCCATGGCGCAGACGTACGCGATGCTCCAGGACTGGACGGCCAAGGGATACCTGTCCAAGGAGGCGGCGGCGTGGGACCAGGTGGTCCCGTTCCAGCAGTTCGCCGCAGGCTCTTCGGTGTTCGCGGTCAACGGCAACTGGCAGATCGCCGCCGCGGCCCAGGCGAAGTTCAAGTACGGCGTCGCGCCTCTGCCGATCACGTCTCAGGGCGGTGTGCTGCTGGGCGGCGAGGTACAGAACGTCGGGGCGTTCTCGAAGCACCCCGACCTGGCGAAGGAGTTCCTCGAGAACTCGTTCTTCTCGGTTGATGGCGAGCTCACTCTGCTCGACGCGTTCGGCTCGATCCCGGCGCGCGCCGACGCCGCCGCGTCCGCAAAGATCAGCAGTGACCCGATCCTGAGCGTGTTCGGCAAGATCGTGCAGCAGCAGGGTCGCCCGTCGCCGAGCCCGCAGGTGCCGTCCAAGAATGTCGACAAGGTCGAGACGATCGTCGGCAACTACTGGTCGAAAGCGATCTCGGGTCAGGGCAAGCCGGAACAACTCGCCAACGAGCTGGTCGACCAGCTCAAGCCCCTCTTGAAGGGCTGAGGTCGCATGAGTTCGAGCGTGCCCCCGGTGTCCGCGCCGACGAGCACGACCGCCGCCGGCCTCTCCGCACCCGTGCGGGCGCGGAGAGGCCGGCGCTACGGCCGCACCGTCGACCGTCGTATTGCCTTGGCGACTCCCGCAGGTGCCCTGTTGCTCGCGCTGGCCGTCTGGCCGCTCGTACAGCTCGGCAGCATGAGCCTGCACGCAGTGAGCGCGGCGACCCTGAACTCCGAGTGGGACTTCGTCAGTCTCGACAACTACGCGACGATGCTGCGCCAGCCTGATTTCGGTCGGGTCGTAGTCAACACGTTGGCGTTCGTCATGATCGTGACCGTGATCGGGATGGTCGGCGGTTTCATGGTCGCGGTCGCCGTCTTGTCGTCGACCCGCGGTGGCTCCTTCCTGCTCGGTCTGATGGTGTTCGTCTGGGCGTTGCCGCCGGTCGTCAGCGGGTCGATCTGGAAGTTCCTCCTAGCCGACCAGGGCCTGGTCAACCAGATCCTTCGCGCCCTCGGCGGCCACGGGCTGGGGTTCCTCTACGACTCCAAGTTCGCCCTGTGGTCGGTCGCGCTGGTCAATGCTTGGGCGGTCGTGCCGTTCAACGCGCTCGTTCTGCGCGCGGCTCTGCTCGGCGTCGACCCGCAGGTGCTTGAGGCCGCGGAGCTCGATGGGGCGCGGCCCTGGAAGCGGGTATGGCATGTTTTGGTGCCTGCGGGCCGCGCCGCGGCGACCGTCCTCACGATCTTGACGATCGTGTACGCCTTCCGCAGCTTCGACTTCATCTACGTCATGACGTCCGGCGGACCGGGGACTGCATCCACGACGCTGCCGTTCCTTGCGTACTCCGAGGCGTTCCTGACGCTCGACTACGGACGGGGAGCCGCCACGGCGCTCGTAGCTCTCGCCGTTGTCGTCGTGCTCGCGCTGATCTACTCCCGCGACGTCCGCCGAACCGAGGGGGAGGCATGATTCGCCGCCGCCGCGAGCCAATCGCTTTCTCGTTCCGCGCCGTGCTCTATGTGCTCTACGGGCTTCCGTTACTGTGGATTGTCCTCACGTCTCTCAAGAGCCAGGGCGACGTGCTGTCGAGCCAGGCTTCGATCGTGTTCCATCCGACGCTCGACGCGTATCGCGCTGCCATCGCTGATCCGGCGCTCGGCGCCGCTGTTCGTCAGTCGGCGATCGTGGCGATCGGCACGACGGCCGTATGCCTCGCGTTTGCAACGCCTGCCGCGTACGCGCTCGCCAGAACGCGGAGCGCGATCGTCGTGCCGGCGCTCACACTTCTCGTCGTCCTCCAGATGGTGCCGCAGACCGCGAATCTCATCCCGCTGTTCTGGCTGCTATCAAAGTGGGGACTGCTGGATACAACGTTCGGCCTCGTGCTCGCGGACGCGGCTATGTTCCTCCCCTGGGCGATCCTGCTGCTGCGCCCGTTCTTCGGGCAGATCCCGACCGCGATCGAAGAGGCCGCACGCGTCGACGGCGCCTCCACAATCCGCACGTTCCGGTCGGTGGCGCTGCCTCTCGCCCGCAACGGGATCCTTACCGTGTCCTCGGTGATCTTCCTCGTCTCGTGGGGCGAGTTCCTCTATGGCATTACGTTCATGCTCTCGCCCGAGAAGTACCCGCTGTCGTCACTGATCGCGGTTCAGTCCGGTGCCTACGGCGCCGACTGGCCTGCGATGATGGCGTTCGCCGTCGTCGCCGCGGTGCCTGTGCTCGTGGTGTACGTAGCCAGCTTGCGGCTGCTGTCCTCGGGATTGACCATGGGCGCAGTCAAGTAGCCGTGACCATGCGCCGGTGCGGGCGCGTGCAGCCTGAGGCGTCGCGCTTTGTGAGCGACGCGACTGCGCGAGCTTGCTCCTCGCCGCGGTCAGTTGATGCCGGCGTCCCGGGCGCGCGCGATCGCCTCGGCGCGGCTGGCCACGTGCAGCTTGGTGAAGATATTGCTGACGTAGTTGCGGACGGTCTTCGCGCTGAGGTTGAGGCGGGCGGCGATCGCGTCGTTCGGCAGGCCGCGCGCGACGAGCTGGAGCACGTTGCGCTCGCTCGCGGTCAGGTTCGGGAACGGCTCGGCGGAATGGCCGGCGAAGAACGCCATGATGCGGGCGGCGACGGCCGGGCTGTAGATCGCCTCGCCGTTGGCGACGGCCAGGATGGCCCGGGTCATCTCATCGTCCTCGGTGTCCTTGAGGACGTACCCGAGGGCGCCGGCGCGCAGGGCGGCGAAGACCGAATCGTCGTCGGCGAACATGGTCACGACCAGGATCCGCCGGTCGGTGCCGGGTGCGGTGAGTTGGCGGATCGCGGCGAGGCCGTCGACACCGGGCATCTGCAGATCCAGCAGCACCAGGCGCGGCCTGAGCCGGTCGGCGAGCGTGATCGCCTCGTTGCCGTCGGCGGCCTCGCCCACGACCTCGACCTCGGGCATCGTCTGCAGCAGCGCGCGCAGACCCTTGCGGAACAGGGGATGGTCGTCGGCGATCAGGACGGTGATCGGGTCAGTCATGCGACCTCATCGGAAACGTGACGGCGACCCGGGTGCCGCCGCCGTCGGCCGGGCCGATGTCGATCGTGCCACCCAGCTCCGTGCTGCGCTCCCGCATCGAGTGGTGACCGACCCCGGCTAGGTACGTCTCCGGCAGACCACGCCCGTCGTCGGTGACGGTGAGCGCCACGGCGTCCTGCCCGAAGGTGAGCTCGACCGCGCACCTGGTCGCGGCGGCGTGCCGGGCCGCATTGTGCAGGGCCTCGGCGGTGATCCTGTAGATCGCCACCTCGACCGCCGCGGGCAGCGGCGGCACCGGCTCGGGGACCGTCACTGTGCGGGCGAGCCCGTCGGTGGGGTTGAGGTTGCGCAGCGCGTCCGCCAGGCCGAACTCGTCCAGCATCGGCGGGCGCAGTTCGTACACCAGCCGGCGGATGTCCGCGGTGGCCTGCCGCACTCCGGTGCGCAGCTCACCCGCGAGCTGCTCGGCCGCCGCCGGGTCGGACCGCAGGGTGCGCTGCAGCACGCGCAGCTGCAGCCCCAGCGAGGCGAGGGTGGGGCCGAGCCCGTCGTGCAGGTCGCGGCGGATGCGCCGGCGCTCCTCCTCCCTGGCCGTCACCAGCTGCTCACGGGAGGACTGGAGCGCCGTTGCGAGCCGGGCGGTGTGCAGGGCGACGGCCACGTGCCGGGCCAGGTCCTCCAGCAGGTGGACGTCGGCGGCCGACAGCCAGTCCCGTCGGCGCGCGCTGACCCGGAGCGTGCCGAGGGTCAGCTGGTGATGGCGCAGCGGGATGGCGATGACGGCCGCACCGTCGGGCACCGCACCGTGCACGGTGACGACCCGGCCGTCCGCCTCGATCTCGACGTACGGTAGCGCGAGCGTCTCGGCCAGCAGCGTGGTCACGCTCGGCAGCAGCTCGTCCGGGTGCGGGTCGGACTGCAGCTGCCGGTACACCCGGCCGGCGACGTCGTAGGCGTCGTCGCGCTGCCCGTACGCGAGCTGATGTACCCCGCCGTCGACGTGCGCCGAAACCGGTGACCAGGTCACCACCACGACGGCGACCGCGATCACATGCGACCACCACGGGACCTCGGCGAGTGATCCGATCGGACGGTCCGGCCACGTGACCACCACGGCGACCAGCGCGGCGACGACGAGCACGTACCAGAGCATCAGGAACGGGAACAGGATCCGGTACAGCCAGCCACTGAGGACCGAGGACAGCCGCTCACGCCGCACGGACGACCCGTTCCCTCCACAGGCACAGGCTGATGACGACGACGTGGTGGACCAGCATCACCGACGCGAACACGGCCTCGCCGAGGGTGGAGTCGAACAGCAGCGAGCCGACCGCCTGGACGAGCCAGAACGCGTTGACGACGATCAGCAGGACCGCGCCCCACTTCTGTCCCCGCCACGCCCCGTACGCGGCGACGAGCGCGACGACGTCGGACGCGAAGCTCCCGATCACGATGGCGAACGGGTCCTTGCTCCCGTCGGCGCCGAGCACCAGGTTGGGCAGGTCGAACAGGCTGATGCCGATGAGGGCCACCAGCACGGAGAGCACGGCCGCGATCTTCAGGGCGGTGGAGCGGGTCATGGCTGCCATCAGATTCCTCCAGGTCGGGGATTGTCGAGAGCTTCACGGTAGGAATCCCGCGACCCATCCCGCAGCGGGCAGCTGTCCCGAACCGTTGGGACATGCTCCTGGGACAATTGGCAGCCCGTTCAGGGGACGCAGCGTGGTCTCCGGCCAGACGATCTGAGCTCGCTCGTCCTGCGAACCGATTTCACCGATGACGCCACCTGGGCCGAGCTCCAGGCCGCCACCGGTGCCGAGGGCGCGACCTATGTCAGCGACGTCCGCTACGCCGGCGTAACCATCCAGGCCCTGGCCCAGGTGCCGGTGGTCAGGCCGGCAAGGGCCACGGCCGCGCTCACGGTCGCGGCGGCGGAGAGCGCCCGGCTGATCCAGGCGCGCGAAACTGAACGCTCGGACTCGCGGCCCGCCGAGCGGCCGCCCCGCGCCCCTCCGCAGACGCGGCTGTCCAGCACCCCGTGACGACCGGGCTCGATGCACCGAGCCCACGGCACGCGCGGGGGACGCGATGCCCAACGGTACACGGCCGCGACCGGGCCGGGCGGGTGCTCGACCGGCGCAAGCGGTTCCAGGTCATGACTACCCGCTATGACGTGTGTGAATACTGATGGATGCCGTGGCTAGGGGTCGCTGGGGGTTGCGGAGCCGCAAGATATTACGTACGGTCGATCGAGGCATTGAATGTCGTAGGTCAATCAAACGGGGACTGCCATGACGACGCCACTGTTCTCCACGTGTGCGCTCTCGCCGCATCATGGTGTGATCATCGAGCGGGGAAGCCTCGCTCTCGCTGATCTTCCATACGCGGATATCGCCGCACTCTTCAAGCAGCACGGCACATTATTGTTCCGGGGGTTCGACGCGACTTCGGACGATTTTCGCGCCGTCGTCCAGCGCTTCTCAACGAAGCTCTACTTTCATCAGAACCCGAATCGCGAGACCATTTCCCAGGATGGTGCGGTTCTGCTGGTGGACGCGCACCGCAACCCGATCCCGGCGCACGCGGAGATGAGCTACTGCCCGCTGCACCCCGGCCTGCAGTGGTTCTTCTGCGTGCGGCCGGCCAGCGACGGCGGTGCGACCACGGTCTACGACGGCATCCAGGCGCTCGACCGGCTGGCCAAGGAGACCCGTGAGCTGTTCGAGGAGCGCCGGCTGACCTGGCGACTGCCGTTCCCAACTGGTGCCGAGCACCAGCAGCGGGTGTTCGGCACGTCCGACCGCGCGGAGCTCGACGCGCTCTTCGCGCAGTTCGACGACTTCACCTACGACTTCGACGACGCCGGCAACCTGAACTGGAGCTACACGGTCTCGGCCGTGCCCCAGGCGCCCTACGTCGACGCCCGCACGTTGTGCAACAGCTACCTGGGCTCGGGCGCACTCGTCACGTTCGAGGACGGCGCGCCGATCCCGCAGCACTGCCGGTGGGACGCGCTGGACGCCACCGAGCAGGTCGCGGTCGACATCGACTGGCGGGCCGGCGACATTGTCATGATCGACAATCGGCGCGTGATGCACGGGCGGCGCGGTTTCGAGGACCCGAACCGGAAAGTGGCGGCGATGCTCTCGATGCCGAACTTCTGATGGTCCGTCCTCGCCGCTGTCTGTGCCTGACAGGATGGATGTCTTCGTGACCGTAACGTCGGACCACGCCACACGACTGTCATCGTTCTACGAACAAGCGCTCGACAGCCTCGGGCTGGAAGACCCGACGCTGTACGGACTGCTCAACGACGAGTTGGGCCGCCAGCGGCAGACCCTGGCGCTGGTCGCCTCGTGCAGCCCCGTCACGCCGGCGGCGCTGCTCGCCGAGGGCAGCATCTTCGCCAACGTGACCGCCGAGGGGTATCCGGGGCGGCGGTTCCACGCCGGGTGCGTCAACGTCGACCAGGTCGAGCGGCTCGCCGTCGAGCGGGCCAAGAAGGCGTTCGGCGCTCGATACGCCAACGTCCAGCCGCACACGGCGAGCACCGCCAACCAGGTGGTGATGATGTCGCTGCTGCGGCCCGGGGACCCGATTCTGGGGCTCGACCTCGACGCCGGTGGCCACCTCAGCCACGGCGCGTCGGTGAACATCTCGGGCCGTGTCTTCGCCGCGCACAGCTACGGGCTCGGCCCGGACGGGCTGATCGACTACGAGGAGCTGCGGGCGAAGGCGCTGGCGCACCGGCCGCGGCTGATCATCGCCGGCACCACCGCCTATCCGCGGACCATCGACTGGGCCGCGTTCCGGGCGGTCGCCGACGAGGTCGGCGCGTTCCTGCTCGCCGACATCACGCACATCGCGGGGCTGGTCGTCGCGGGCCTGCACCCATCGCCGATCCCGCACGCCCACGTGGTCACCACCTGCACCCACAAGCAGCTCTACGGACCGCGCGGGGGGCTGATCCTGCTGGGCGAGTCCGCCGACATGCGCCTGCCCGACGGCCGAACGCTCGAGCAGACCATGCAGAGTGGGCTGTTCCCGCTGATCCAGGGCGCGCCCGTCGTCAACAGCATCGCCGCCAAGGCCTATGCGATCGGCGCGGCGAGCACCCCGGCGTTCGCCGAGACGATGTCCAGGGTGCGGGTCCTCGCCGCCGGGCTGGCGGAGCACCTGATGCTGCGCGGGGTCCGGGTCATCTCCTCCGGCACCGACAACCACATCGTCGTCGCCGACGTCCGCACGTCCTTCGACATCACCGGCGTCAACGCGGAGAAGGCGCTCGAGGAGTGCGGCATCCTCGTGAACAAGAACCGGATCGTCGGTGACGTCCACTCGGCCAGGGTGACGTCGGGCGTGCGGTTCGGCAGCAACAGCATGGCGGCGCGCCGGTTCGACGCCGACGACCTGGCCGAGGTGGCCGAACTGGTGGTGGAGATCCTGGCGGCGACCGCGGACACCTCCGACACCACTTACGTGCTGGATTCCGCGGTCCGGGCACATGCGCAGAGACGTGTGCAGCAGATCTGCCACCGCCGACCGATCGCCGGCTATTAATAAATTCCAGAAATGTACGTCTAGCAATAGATGAAGTCTGCCACCATGTCCGGGAACGGAATGGTTGGCAGCCTGTGCGAATCGCAGTATGGACCACCGCACCGGAGTTTCCGAAACTCGATGCTGACACGGGGAATTTCTATGCGCCTCAACAACTCCATCGTTGAAGTCATTCGCCGCAACGTGCACGAGCGCGGCGCCGACGTGACATATGAGTTCCTCGCTGACAGCGGGACGACGGGAACGACGCTCAGCATTCTCGAACTGGACCGACGGGCTCGGGCCGTGGCGGTCGCGCTGCTGCGCACCGGCACCCCCGGCGCACGCGTCATGTTGCTGTTCCCGCCCGGGGAACACTTCATCGTCGGCTTCCTCGCCACCCTGTACGCCGGCATGGTCGCCGTGCCCGTCTACCCGCCCGACCCGATGCGACTGGCCCGGACCCTGCCCCGGCTGCGGGCCGTGACGCAGAACTCGCAGGCCGAGATCGTGCTGTCGACCGGCCTGGTGCACCAGTTCACCGCGGTGCTGGTCGACCAGGCGCCGGAGCTGGCCCGGCTGCCGTGGCTGGTCGTCGAGGACGAGATGTCCGACGGCGCCGACGACTGGCGTGAGCCCGACCTGCGCCAGGACTCCGTTGCGCTGCTGCAGTACACCTCCGGCTCAACCGGCACCCCGCGAGGTGTCGTTGTCACGCACGAGAACCTGCTGGCCAACGGTCTGGCGATCGCCGACAACTTCGGCCTCGTCCGTGGCGACGTCACGGTCTCCTGGCTGCCGTTCTACCACGACATGGGCCTGCTCGGCGGTGTGCTGCAGCCGCTGCTGTTCGGCATGAACAACATCCTCATGTCACCGCTGGACTTCCTACGCCGCCCGATGCGCTGGCTGGAGACGATCTCGGCCCGCGGCGGCACGCTGAGCGGAGGACCCAACTTCGCCTTCGACCTGTGCGTGAGCAAGAGCACCGCGCAGGAGCGCGCCGCCCTCGACCTGTCGAGCTGGCGGGTGGCGTTCTGCGGTGCAGAGCCGGTCCGCCACCAGACCCTGACGCGGTTCACCGAGGCCTTCGCCGCCAGCGGGTTCGACCCCTCGGCGTTGCTGTCGTGCTACGGGCTCGCCGAGGCGACGCTGTTCGTCGCAGGCAGCGGCCGCGGGCGCGGACCGGAGCGGCTCCAGCTCGACCGGCAGGCGCTGGAGAAGGGGCGCGCGGAGCTCAGCCCGGACGGCGACCACGTGGTCTCCTCCGGCCGCGTCGCCGCCGACCACGCCGTCGCCGTCGTCGACCCGGAGACGGGTGAGGCGGTCGCCCCGGGCACCATCGGCGAACTGTGGGTCAGCGGCCCGTCCGTCGCCGCCGGCTACTGGTGCGACGACACCGCGACCGCGACCACGTTCGCCGCCCGACTCACCGGTGACCAGCGGGCCTACCTGCGCACCGGCGACCTCGGGTTCGTCCACGACGAGCAGCTCTACGTCACGGGACGACTCAAAGAGATGATGGTCGTGCGCGGCAGGAATCTCTACGCGACCGACCTCGAGGAGACCGCCGTCCTCGCCAGCGACCGGGCCCGCCCCGGCTGCGCCGCCGTGTTCTCGGTCGAGGCCGACGACGGCGAGCAGTGCGTCGTCTTCCAGGAGGTCACCGCGGACACGCCCGCGGACGAGCTGCCGCTGGTCGCCGACGCGATCGCCGCGGCGCTGCTGGACGAGCACGGCGTGACCATGCGCGACGTCGTCCTGCTCGCCCCGCGTAGCCTCGCGAAGACCTCCAGCGGCAAGGTGCAGCGCCTGGCCAGCCGGACCGCGTACCGCGACGGCGACGTCGAGGGCGAACTGTACCGCCGCTCCGCCGCCGACCCGGCGACGCGGGCGGAGGCGCTCACGTTCGGTTCGCGGGCCGAGCTGCTCGCGCTCAACGCCGAGCAGCGCATCGCCGCGATCGAGGACAGCCTCAGCCGCGCCGGCAGGCGCGCCGAGCGGGCCGTCACCGTCGCCGACCTCGACCTGGACTCCGTCGCGGCGATCGAGCTCGCGTTCACCATCGAGGAGCACCTGGGCGTCGTCGCCGACCCGAGCCTGCTGCTGCGGCCGGTGAGCCTGCGCGAGGTGGCGGCCACGATCGACGCCCGGCTGCGGGCACAGCCGCAGGAGACGGCCGCGGCGACACCGCGATCGGGGGACACCGAGCTCGTCCCGCTCTCGGCGGGCCAGCAGTCGCTGCTGTTCATCCGCGACCTCGAGGGCCCGGACACCCAGCAGAACGTCTCCGTCGCGGTCCGGCTGGCCGGACCGGTCGACGTCGAGGTGCTCGCCGACGCGGTGCGTCACGTCGGCGCCCGGCACCCCATCCTGACCTCCAGCTTCGGCGTGGACGGCAGCCGGCGCTGGCATCGGCTCGACCCGCAGCGACCGTTCGAGCTCGCCGTCGTCGACCTCGCCGGGCAGCCGGAGTCGGCGCTGCGCGAGCAGGTGGACGCGTGTGCCCTCGCCCCGTTCGACCTCGAACGCGGCGACGTGGCCCGGGCCGGGCTGTTCGTCGGCAGCGGCGCACCCGTGCTGGTGGTCGCGCAGCACCACGCGATCACAGACTTCTGGTCGGTGGTGACGTTCTTCGACGAGCTCGCCACCATCTACAGTGGACTTTCGCGCGGGCGGGAGCCCGTCCTGCCGGCGGTCGTCGGATACGAGGAGTTCGTCCGCTGGCAGCAGGACTACGAGCGCTCCGCGCAGTGGCAGGACGACCAGCGGTACTGGCTGGACCTGCTCTCCGGCGACGCGCACGCCCCGACGCTGCCCTACCAGGAGCAGCCCGGCCAAGGCATCGCCGGCCACCGGGTCACCGTCGGCCCCGAGGTGCTCGGCGAGCTCGAGCGCATCGCCGCCGGCTGCGGCACGACCCTGTTCACGGTGCTGCTGGCGGCCTTCGAGGTGCTCATCGGCGCGCACAGCGGCGAGGACGACTTCATCGTCGGCGTCACCACGACCGGCCGTCCGCAGGCGCGTTTCCGCAACACCCTGGGCTACTTCTCCAACACCGTCCCGGTGCGCGTCGGTCTGGACGCCCACGCCAGCGTCGCCGACCTGATCCGCAGCACCGGCGGGCAGCTGCGCGAGTCGCTGTCCCATGAGCACTTCCCGTACAGCCGGCTGGTCGAACTGCTGCGGGCGCGGGGCAACGTGTCGGCCGCCATCAACACCGCGGTCGTGTTCGAGCGGCCCCACAACGGCATCGGCAGCGACGTCACGTCAGTGATGTTCGGCGGCGGCACCGGGTCCACGTCGCTCAAGGACCTCACCCTGGAGCCGTTCCCGGTCACCGAGCTCGCCACCCAGTTCGACATCACGCTGCACGCCGTTCCCGCCGGCGACGGCATCCTCGCGCACCTGCTGGTGCGTGCCGACCGCTTCGACCCGGCGCTCGCCGAGCAGCTCGGGCAGCAGTACCTGGACCTGTTGGGGCAGCTGGCCGCGGGGGCGGAGGCGCCGATCGGGTCGCTGCGCCTCGCCGGGCGGACGGAGTCGTTGACCCGCGCCGCCGTCCCGGCCCGGACCCTGCCGGGCGTGACCTCGGTGCACGAGCTGTTCGAGGGGACCGCCGAGCGTATCCCCGACGAGGTCGCGATCGCCGCCGGTGACCTGGAGCTGACCTACGCGGAGGTGGAGCGGGCCGCCAACGCCCTGGCCCACGAGCTGCGGCAGGCCGGGCTGCGGCCCGAGGAAACGGTCGGGCTGTGCCTGCGCCGGTCGCCGGAGCTCATCATCGCGATGCTCGCCGTCATGAAGTCGGGCGCCGCGTTCGTCCCGCTCGACCCGAAACTGCCGCAGGCCCGCCTCATCGACATGGTCGGCGACGCGCGCTGCGCCCGCATCCTGTGCCACGCCGAGACGGCCGAGCTCGCGGGGCACCTGGGCGCGACCACCCGCGTTGACGCCCCGCGGCCGGATGCGGACCGCCCCGAGCTCGTCGTGTCCGGCGGCAGCCTCGCCTACGTCATCTTCACCTCCGGCTCCACCGGCCGGCCCAAAGGCGTCCAGATCGAGCACAGGTCGCTGGTGAGCTACCTGCTGTCCTTCCTGGACGCGATCGACGTGCGCCCCGGTGACCGGGTGCTGCAGTTCGCGCCGCTCACCTTCGACCCGTGCCTGGAGGAGATCTTCTCCGCCTGGATCCAGGGTGCGACGCTCGTCCTGCGCGACGAGTCGGTGCTGGACTCCCCGCAGCGGTTCTGGGCCTGGTGTG
This sequence comes from Dactylosporangium sp. NPDC005572, assembly GCF_040605515.1. Taxonomy (NCBI): domain Bacteria; kingdom Bacillati; phylum Actinomycetota; class Actinomycetes; order Micromonosporales; family Micromonosporaceae; genus Dactylosporangium; species Dactylosporangium sp. NPDC005572. The sequence goes on from NZ_JBEXCY010000017.1 coordinate 40,549, forward strand.
AGCAGCAGCGACTGACGCTGCTCGACGTGCCGACGGCCTTCTTCCACGTGCTGGTCAGTGCGTTGGGCGATGGGGTCACGGTGCCGCCGACCCTGCGCGCGGTCCTCATCGGCGGCGAGGCGACGCACCCCGACAAGCTCGCGCAGTGGTTCGCCGCCGACCGCGGGCACGTGTCGCTGTTCAACCGCTGGGGCACCACCGAGACGACCGTGTGCTCGACGGTGGCGCTGCTGCGCCCGGACTCGGGCCGGGGCGCCCGCGCCCGGGACGTCTCCATCGGCGCGGACATGACCGACGCGGTCGTCCACGTGCTCGACGCGGCGCTGCGGCCTGTCCCCGACGGCATCGTCGGCGAGGCGTACATCGGCGGCATCGGTGTCGGGCGCGGCTACGCCTCGATGCCGGGCCGCACGGCGGAGCGGTTCATCCCCGACCCGTTCGCGACCGAGCCGGGCCGGAGACTCTACGCCACCGGTGACCTGGTGCGCCGGGCCGGCGACGGCGAGCTGCGCTATGTCGGCCGTGCCGACCAGCAGGTGAAGGTGCGCGGCTACCGGATCGAGCTCGGCGAGATCGACGTGGTGCTGCGCCGCCACCCCCACGTGGTGGAGGCGGCGGTCATCGCGTTGCGCGGCTCCGGCGAGACCGAGCTCATCGCGGCCGTCACCGGCGCCGGGATCGATATCGCCCAGGTGCGCGACTGGATGCACCGGGAGCTGCCCAGCTACATGGTGCCGACCCGGCTGCTGACCCTGGAGCAGATCCCGCTCAACCCCAACGGCAAGGTCGACGCGGCCGCGCTGCGCGAGCTCGCCCACGAGGTGGCCCGGGCGGACAGCTCGGCGACGATGTCCCCGACCGAGCAGCGGCTCGCAGCCCTCTGGCGCGAAGTGCTCGAGGTCTCCGACGCCGGGCCCGACGACGACTTCTTCTCCCTCGGCGGGCACTCGCTGCGCGCCGCCGGCCTCAACACCAGCGTCCGCCGGGAGTTCGGCGTCGAACCGCCGCTGCGGATGTTCTTCGAGTCGGTCACCCTGCGCGCCCAGGCGACCCGCATCGACGAGCTCGCCGCCGCGGCCGGCGACACCGGGCCCGACGCGGCAGGTGCCGGCGAGACGGCCGACGCCGCGGCCGGTGTACCGGCGGGCACGGTCGAGCCACGGCTGTCACTGGGCCAGCGGCGGCTGTGGTTCCTGGAGAAGTTCGCACCCGGCTCCAGCGCCTACGTCGTGCCCGGCGTGCTGCGGCTGTACGGTGCGCTCGACCAGGATGCGCTGCGCGCCGCGCTCGACGCGGTCGTCGAGCGCCACCCACTGCTGCGCACCGGGTTCCGTGACGACGACGGCCGCCCGGTTCCCGTCGTGCGCGAGGGGCTGCGATGCCCGTTCGAGGTCCTCGACCGCAGCGGCAGCGCGCCGGCGCAGCGCGAGCCCGAGCTGGCGCGGCTCGCCGCCGGGTTCACCGGCCGGGCCTTCGACCTCGCCACGCCGCCGCTGATGCGCGCCGCGCTGGTGCGGTTCGCGCCGGACGAGCACGCCCTGCTGCTCGCGTTCCACCACATCGTCTCCGACGGCCGGTCGATCCAGGTCATCGCCGACGACCTGGCCGAGCTGTACGCCGGCGGCGCCGACGCGTCCGGCGGCCCGGCGCACGACTACACGCGGTGGGCCGTGCACGAGAGCGCCCGGCTGGAGTCCGAGACCGGCCGGCGCGGCCTGGAGTTCTGGGCGTCGCACCTGAGCGGCGCACCGCGCGCCCTGGACCTGCCGTTCGACCGGCCGCGGCCGGCCCTGCAGACGTTCTCCGGCGCGCGGGTACCGCTGAAGCTCAGTGCTGCGGACTCCGCGCTGCTGCGCAGTCTCGCCCGGGACCAGCAGGCGACCGTGTTCATGGTGCTCTCCGCCTGCCTCGCCTCGACCCTGAGCCGGCTCTCCGGCCAGCGGCGGGTCGTCATCGGCGTGCCCGACGCCAACCGCCCCGCGGACGGCGCCTACGACGACGTCGTCGGCTTCTTCGTCAACACGGTCCCGCTGTGCTTCGACGTGCCCGGCGGTGACACCGGGCGGAAGCTGCTGACGCGAACGCGGACCACGACCCTGGAGGCGATGCCGTGGATGTGGGTCCCGTTCTCCGCCATCGTCGAGGCGGTCGGCCACGAGCGTGACACCAGCCGCAGCCCGGTGTTCCAGGTCATCCTCGACGTCCACAGTGGAGCCCTCCCCGCCCCGGCCCTGCCCGGGCTGCGGGCCGAGACGGCGCCGCTGTACACCGGCACCGCCAAGACCGACCTGACGTTCGAGATCGCGGACGACGGCGGCGCGCTGAGCGGATGGCTCGAGTACAACTCGGATCTGTTCCATCCCGAGACCGCGCGGCAGATCGCCTGGCTGTTCAGCGAGACGGCTCAGGCGATCGCGCGGCGCCCGGACGAGCGCGTCGCGACACCGTCCGCCACCGCGTCCCTGCACCACTGGCCGCACGACAGGGCCGGGCAGCCCACCGTCGACACGTTCTGGGCACAGTTCACGCGGGTCACCGGCACCCGCGCGGACGCCACCGCGGTCGAGGACGGCGAGCGGGCGGTGACCTTCGCCGAGCTGTACGCGCAGGTCGAGCACGTCGCGCGGGTCGTCAGGCGGCGCTTCGACGTCGCGGCGGGTGACGTCGTCGCGGTGTCGGTCGAGCCGTCCATCGAGGCCGTGGTGGCGCTGCTGGCCGTGCAGCGCGCCGGCGGCGCCTACCTGCCGATCGACCCTGCCTACCCGGACGAGCGCCGGGCCTTCATGCTCGCGGACTCCGGTGCCCGCGGCGTGCTCACCCGCGAGCTGGTCGAGGCCGCGCTGAGCGAGCCGCCGACCGCCGACCCGCTGCCGAGCGCCGATCCAGGCTCGGCCGCCTACCTGATGTACACCTCGGGCTCCACCGGCCGGCCCAAGGGTGTGCTCGTCGCGCACCGCAGCCTGGCCAACCTCACCGCCGCGCAGGGCCCATGCTTCGGCATCGGCGCGGACTCACGGATGCTGCAGTTCGCTAGCCTCAGCTTCGACGCCTCGGTCTGGGAGATCTTCTCCACCCTCGCCGCCGGCGGCACGCTGTGCGTCGTCAGGCGTGCGCACGCGCTGGTCGGTGAGGCGCTGGCCGACGTCCTCGCCGAGCGTGACATCACCATCTGTCTGCTGCCGTCGTCGGTGATCGCGTCGCTGCCGGACCGGGCACTGCCCCGGCTGGCGACGCTCGTCTCCGGTGGCGAGGCGGTCCGCGGCGAACTGGTCGCCCGGTGGGCGCCCGGTCGTCGTTTCGTCAACGCCTACGGCCCCACCGAGTGCACGGTCGCCGTCACCGCCGCCGACTGCCTGCCGGGCGATCCCGCCTCGCTCGGCTCGGTCCTGCCGAACGGGGCCGCGTACATCCTGGACGCCGACCTGCGCCCGGTGGTGACCGGTGCCATCGGTGAGCTGTACGCCGGCGGCGCCGGCCTGGCCGTGGGCTACCACCGCCGGCCCGGACTGACCGCCGAGCGGTTCCTGCCCGACCCGTTCGCCGCCGTCCCCGGCGCGCGGATGTACCGCACCGGCGACCTCGTCCGGGTTCGTGCGGACGGCACGGTCGACTACTGCGGCCGCGCCGACAGCCAGCTGAAGCTGCGCGGTTTCCGCATCGAGCCGGGTGAGATCGAGTCGGTCCTGCTGGCGCAGCCCGGTGTGGCCGAGGCCGTGGTCCGCCAGGCGGACGAGGTGCTGGTGGCCTACGTCGAGTCGGCCGAGCCCGAGGTGACTCCACAGGCGCTCGAACGGGCCTGCGCGGCCGTGCTGCCGGCGCACATGGTGCCGGTCGCCTACACCGTGCGGTCCGAACTGCCCCGGCTGCCGGGCGGCAAGCTCGACATGAGCCGGTTGGGCCGCCCGCACCGAGACGACTACGTCAACGCCGCGTTCGCCGAGCCGGAGTCGCCGACGGAGCGTGCCGTCGGCCGGATCTGGTCGGAGATCCTCGAGGTCGGCGCGGTCGGCGCCGGCGACGACTTCTTCGCCCTCGGCGGGCACTCCCTGCTCGCCACCGTGATCACCTCCCGGGTGCGGGAGGAGCTCGGCCGGGACGTGCCGCTGCGCACGTTGTTCGAGACGCCCGTGCTGCGTGACTACGCCGCTCGCTGCGACGCCGCGGCGAGCGGCCCGGCGGACGGGGTCGCCGCGTACACCGGCCCGGGCGACGCACCGCTGTCGGTCATGCAGGAGCGGCTGTGGGTGCTGGAGCAGCTGGAGCGCGACGCCGGCCAGCGCGCCACCAGCGGCCGCTACCACCTGGCCGGCGCGATCCGGCTGGCGGGCCGGCTCGACGAGGCCGCCCTGCAACGCGCCGTCGACCGGCTCGTCGACCGGCACACCACGCTGCGCACCGTCGTCATCGACGAGGAGGGGCTGCCTTCCCAGCGGGTCCTGCCGCACGTCGAGATCCCGCTGTCACGCACCGTGCTGCGCGGGGCGGACACCCGGGAGAGGATCGCCGAGGCGCTGGACATCGTCGCCCGTGAGGCAGCCACGCCGATGGACCTCACCGCCGGGCCACTGCTGCGGATCCGGCTGCTCACGATCGACCCCGAGGACACGGTGCTGGTGCTGACGCTGCACCACATCGTCGGCGACGGCTGGTCGATGGAGATCCTCAAGCGCGACCTGGCCGTGTACTACTCGCACGAGGCCGGCGGCCCGGCGGAGCTGTCGCTGCCGCCGCTCGACGTGACCTACCAGGACTTCGCCCGGTGGCAGCGTCACCAGCTCGACTCCGGTGCGCTGGAGGACTCCATCAGCCACTGGACCGAGCGGCTGGAAGGCCTGCCCAACCTCGTGCTGCCGGCGACCCGCACCGGGTCGGCCGACGCGAACCCGGACGGCAACCGGGTGCGGGCCGGCATTCCGGCGCCGCTGCGGGCACAGCTCGAGCGGCTCGCCGCCGCGTCCGGCGGCACGCTGTTCATGGTGCTGGCGGCCGCGCTGCAGGTGACCCTGGGCCGGCGGTCCGGCCAGCGTGACTTCGCCATCGGCGCCCCCATCGCCGGTCGCGGGCAGCGCGAGGTCCAGGACCTCATCGGCTTCTTCATCAACTCGGTGGTGCTGCGCGCCGACCTGACCGGCAACCCCACGTTCGGGGAGCTGCTCGACCGGGTCCGCAGCAGCACCCTCGACGCGTACGAGCACCAGGACGTCCCGTTCGAGACGCTGGTCGGCAGGCTGGCGCCGGAGCGGGACCTCACCACCACGCCGCTGTTCCAGGTGTACCTCAACCTGCTCAACATCCCGCAGCACGACGCCGGTCTGACGGGCCTGGAGGCCAGCCCGTTCTCCACGCCGGACCTCGGCGCCAAGTTCGACCTGACGTTCTACGTCGAGCCGGGCGACGAGCTGACCCTCGACCTCGTCTACGCCGCCGACAGGTTCGACGCGGCCTCGATGCGGGAACTGCTCGCCCAGTGGATCCGGGTGCTGGAGCAGGCCGCCGAGGACAGCGGCCGCCCGATCGACGAGCTGCGGCTGGACACGCCGCTGGCTCGCCGGCAGCTGCCCGACCTCACCGCGACGCTCGACGCGACCTGGATGGGCTCCGTCGTCGAGCGGTTCGAGGACTGGGCCGAGCGGGAACCGCAGCGCATGGCCCTCATGGAGCCCGGACAGGACCTCAGCTACGGTGACCTGGCCTGGGCGACCGCGGCACTGTCCGGCATCCTGACCCAGCACGGGGTGGCCAAGGGCGACGTGGTCGCCATCTACGGCGCGCGTGGCGCGTCGTTGGTCTGGGCGATCCTGTCCGTGCTGCGCACCGGGGCCTCGTTCGCCATCGTCGATCCCAGCTACCCGGCCGGTCGAATCGCCGACTGCCTCGAGGTCGCCCAGCCGTCGGCGTTCCTGCAGCTGGCGGCGGCCGGGGCGGTGCCGCTGCCGGTGGAGACGGCGCTGCAGGCGTTCCCGCTGCGCTGCCGCTTCGAGCTGCCCAGCCGGCTCGACGACGCCCGGCATCTCGTCCCGGCCGGCATGCAGCGCACCGCTCCCGTCGCGGTCACCGCCGACGACTGCGCCTACATCGCCTTCACGTCCGGGTCGACCGGCAAGCCGAAGGGCATCCGCGGCCGCCACGGATCGTTGACGCACTTCGTGCCGTGGATGGTCGAGACGTTCGGGCTGCGCGACACCGACCGCTACAGCATGTTGTCCGGGATCAGCCACGATCCGCTGCATCGTGAGGTGTTCACGCCGCTGTGCACGGGCGCGACGATCTGCGTCCCCGCGCAGGCCGACATCGAGACCCCGGGCCGGCTCGCGCAGTGGTTCCGCACCGCCCAGGTCTCCGTCGGCCACCTCACACCGCCGATGGCGCGGCTGTTCAACCAGCTCACCATCGCCCCCGGCACGCTGCCGTTGCTGGAGCGGGTCTTCTTCCTCGGTGACGCGCTCACCAGCCGTGACGTGCGGGCCATCGCCCGGATGGCGGGCTCGTCGACGTGCGTCAACCTGTACGGCTCGACCGAGTCACAGCGGGCGGTCGGCTACTTCGTCGTGCCGGCCGCGGACAGCACCGCCGAGGAGGATCCGGGCGTCACCTACCCGCTCGGCCGCGGCATGCGGGACGTGCAGCTGCTGGTCCTCACCGAGGCGGGCAACCTCGCGGGTGTCGGCGAGGCCGGCGAGATCGTCATCCGCTCGCCGCACATCGCGCTGGGCTACGCCGGCGACGAGCGGCTCACCGCCGCGAAGTTCGTGCGCAACCCGTTCACCGGCGACGCCGCAGACCGCATGTACCGCACCGGCGACATCGGCCGCTACGCGATCGACGGTGTCGTCGTGCCGCTCGGACGGGCGGACAACCAGGTGAAGATCCGTGGCTACCGGGTCGAGACCGACGAGGTCCAGCACGTCGTCTGCGCCGCGCCGGGTGTGCGCGACGCGCTCGTCGTGGCGCGGGAGGACGCCGGCGGCGAGACGGTCCTGGCCGCCTATGTGATCCCGGACGCGGGCACGGCCAAACTGATCGGCAACGACGTGAAGGCGTTCGTCCGTTCGCGGCTGCCGGAGTACATGGTGCCGGCCTCCGTGGTGGCTCTCGACGCGTTCCCGCTGACCCCGAACCGCAAGATCGACCGGGCGGCCCTGCCGGACCTGTCGACCCAGGCCGCGGCGCAGGACGACAGCCCCGAGGCGGCGTTGACGCCGACGGAGGAACTGGTCGCCGGCGTGTGGCAGGACGTCCTGGGCGCGCCTCGGGTGTCGCCCGAGGACAACTTCTTCAACCTGGGCGGCCACTCGCTGATGGCAACGCAGGTCGTGTCGCGCATCCGGCGGGTGTTCGACTGCGAGATCGCGCTGCGCACGCTGTTCGAGCTGCAGACGGTCCGGCAGCTTGCCGCGCACATCGACGGCATGGCCCGCGGCGCGGCCCCGGCCGAGCCGGTCGTCGCGCTGCCCCGCACCGGCCCGCTGCCGTCGTCGTACGGCCAGGAGCGGCTGTGGATCCTCGACCAGCTCGAGGGCGACACGGGGGCGTACAACAGCGCCACCGTCGTCCGGTTGCGCGGGCCGCTGGACACGGACGCGCTGGCCGCCACGCTCGACGAGCTTGTCGCGCGGCATGAGGTGCTGCGGACCCGGCTGGTCATGCGCGACGGCGTGGTGTCGCAGGTCGTCGAGGACATCGCAGCCGTCACCATGCCTCTGGCGCACGTCGATCTGGGCGGCGAGCCCGACGAGACGGTCGAGCGGCGCTGGCAGCAGTGCGTCCAGGACGCCGCAGGCAAGCGCTTCGATCTCGACCGGGCGCCGCTGGAACAGGCGACGCTCATCCGCATCCGCGACGAGGACCACGTGTTCGTGCTGACCGTCCACCACGTCGTCGCCGACGGCTGGGGGCTCCAGGTGCTCGTACGGGACTTCGCGGCCCTGTACCAGGCCCGCTGCCTGAACACGGCGTCGCCACTGCCGCCGCTGGACGTGCAGTACGCCGACTGGTCCGCGTGGCAGCGGGCCCGGGTCGAGCAGGGCGACTACCAGTCGCAGCTGGACTTCTGGTGCGCCACCCTGGCGGACCCGGCGCCGCTGCTGGAGTTCCCGGCTCAGCGCCCCCGGCCGGCGACCATGAGCAGCCAGGGCCTGACGATTCGCCGGGTCATCGGCAGTGACCTGGTCAACGACGTCCGGCGGATCGGTCGGGCGCACAACGCGACGCTCTTCATGACGCTGCTCGCCGCGTTCAACACGCAGCTGCATCGCTACAGCGGCGCCCGGGACATCACGGTCGCCACCCCGGTGTCGACCCGCTCGGTCGAGACCGAGAACATCGTCGGGTTCTTCGTCAACACCATCGTGTTCCGCAACCAGCTGTCCGGTGACGAGCCGTTCACCGCGCTGCTGGACCGGGTCCGGGCGACGACGCTGTCGGCCTACGCCAACCAGGACGTCCCGTTCGACCGGGTCGTCGACGCGCTGCAGCCGAGCCGGGACCTGAGCCGCAGCCCGCTGTTCCAGGTCATGTTCGTGCTGCACAACGCCCCGTACTCGGAGATCGACCTCGGCGACCTGAAGCTGGAGCGGCTGCACGCCCCGGCCGGCACGGCGAAGTTCGACCTGAGCTTCGACCTGGCCGAGGAGAAGAACGGCCTGCACGCGACGCTGGAGCTCAACGCGGACCTGTTCGACGCCGAGACCGGCGAGCAGCTCCTGGACCACTTCGAGGCGCTGCTGCGCAGCATCGCCGAGGCCCCTCAGCACCCGCTCAACGCCCTCGAGCTGCGGCCGGCGGAGGAGCTGCGAGCGCAGGCGGCCCTCTGCGCGGGGCCTGCGGCCTTCACACCGCCGAGCACCGCCGAGGCGCTGCAGCGGTGGGCCGAGCGGACCCCGGACGCACCGGCCGTCGTCGACGGCGCCAGGGTCTGGAGCTACCGGGAGCTGCGCGACGTCGTGGCCGGGCTGGCCGACCGGCTCTCCGCGCTGGTCACCGGCGCCGAACCGGCGGTCGTGGTGTCCGCCCGGCGCTCGGCGGAGCACATCGCCGTGGCGCTGGCCTGCGGTGAGATCGGCGCGACGTACGTGCCGGTCAGCCCGGGGCTGCCGGACCAGCGTGTCACCGCGATGCTCGACCGGCTCGGCGACGCGGTCGTGGCCACCGACGTCGGGGCGGCGGACCGGTTCGACGCGCTGGCCGGCGACCGGCCGCGGCTGCGGCTCGACGAGCCGGTCACCGGGGAGCGGACCCTGGGGCTGCACCGGTACGACCCCCGGCACCGCGCCTACGTCATCTTCACCTCCGGGACGACCGGTGAGCCCAAGGGTGTCGAGATCGAGCAGGGCGGCCTGCTCAACCACCTCGAGCTGATGGCGCAGGATCTGGACCTTGCCGCGGGTGACGTCATCGCGCAGACCGCGTCGCAGTCCTTCGACATCTCCGTGTGGCAGATGCTGGTGGCGGTCATGCGCGGTGCGACCGTGGTCGTCAGCGACGACGACACCAGCCGCGACGCGGCGGCGCTGACCGCACTCGTGCGCGACCGCGGGGTCACCGTCCTGCAGCTCGTGCCCGCGATGATCCGGACGCTGCTGGACCGGGCCGCCGGGACGGACCGGGCCGACACGGCCGGTCTGGGCAGCCTGCGGTACCTGATCGCGACCGGTGAGGCGCTGCCGCCGGACCTGTGCGCGGACTGGCTGCGCCGCTTCCCCGGCATCCCGATGGTCAACGCCTACGGGCCGGCGGAGTGCTCCGACGACACCCACCTGGCGCTGCTGACCAGCCCGCCACCGACCGACCGCGCCGTCACCATCGGCCACCCGGTCGCAGGCGTGACCAGTTACGTCGTCAACGAGGACGGGTGGGCCCAGCCGCTCGGGGTGCCCGGCGAACTCGCCATCGGCGGTCTCGTGGTCGGCCGCGGCTACCTCGGCGACCCGCGGGTCACCGCGGACCGGTTCGTTCCCGACCCGTACGCCACCGAGCCCGGCGCCCGGCTGTACCGCACCGGCGACCGCGCCCGGCTGCTGCGCGACGGGCGGCTGGAGTTCCTCGGCCGCCTCGACGAACAGCTCAAGGTGCGCGGTTTTCGGATCGAGGCGGGTGAGGTCGAGACGGCGCTGCGCGCGGTGCCGGGCGTGACCGAGGCCGCCGTCGTGGTCCGCGGCGGTGACGACGAGCCGAGCCTGACGGCGTGCGTCGCCGGCACCGAGCGCGACCCGGCCGCGATCGCCGCCGCCCTGGCGGCCCGCCTGCCGCGGTACATGATCCCCGGTGGCTACGTGTTCGTCGACGACCTGCCGCGCACCCCCAACGGCAAGGTCGACCGCTCCGCGCTGCTCGCCGACGACCTGGTGGTCGAGCGCGTCCGGCGGCACTACGAGGACCTGACCGGCCCCGTCGAGCGGCTCGTCGCGGCGGCGTTCGAGACGTTGCTGGGCGCGACACCCGTCGGCGCCCTCGACGACTTCTTCGAACTGGGCGGCCACTCCCTGCTCGCCACCCGGCTGGTGTCGGAGCTGTCCACGCAGACGGACGTCGAACTGCCGCTGCGGGCCGTCTTCGAACGCTCCACCGTGCGCGGCATCGCCGGCGCCCTGCAGGAGCGGCAGCTGGAGAGCCTCAGCGACGAGGAGCGCCTGGAGTTCGAGGAACTGCTGGGGCAATTGACCGACGACGAGGCACGCGCCCTGCTGACCCCCGAACCCGAGAGCGAGGCGTGATGACGCAGACCGAGGCAGAGCAGGGCCTCCTGCAGCAGCGGGGCCCGTTGCAGAGCCTGTCCGACGCCAAGCGCGATCTGCTGGCCTCCCTGCTGCTCGACCGTGGTCGCAAGCGGGCCGTGGAGCGGCTGATCCACCGCCGCGACCCGCAGCAGCCCTGCCCGCTCTCCCGAGGCCAGGAACAGCTCTGGATCGCCGAGTCCCTCGCGGACGGGCAGCCGCTGTACAACGTGCCCTACGGCGTCCGGCTCCGCGGTGACCTGTCGGTGCCCGCCCTGCGCACCGTGCTGGAGGGTGTCGTCACCCGGCATGCCGTCCTGCGCACGGTGTACCACCAGCACCCGGACGGCTCGCTCGAGCAGGTGGTGCAGCCGGCCGGGCCGGTCGACCTGCCGGTCGAGGATGTCGACAGCGAGGAGGCCGCGTTCGCCGCCGCGCAGCGCGAGGCGGCCGCCCCGATCGACCTGCGCCACGGTCCGGTGCTGCACGGGCGCCTGCTGCGCATCACCGCCGAGGACCACCTGCTGGTCCTCGTCGTGCACCACATCGCCACCGACGCCTGGTCGGTCGGGGTCCTGCTGGAGGAGCTCGCGGAGCTGTACGACGCGGCGAGCACCGGGCGGCCGCCGAAGGTCGCCGAGCTGGACATCGACTACGCCGACGCCGCCGCGCACGACCGCGCCCGGGAGCCCGCCGACCACGACGAGCTCGTCGGGCAGTGGCGGGAGCAGCTGCACGGCGCGGAGCCGCTGGCCCTGGCGCCGGGCGTGGACCGCGCCACCGCCAGGACCGGCCGGCGCATCCGCCGTCAGTGGGACGCGCAGCTCGGCCGGGACCTGCAGCGCACCGCCGGCGCGCACCGCTCGACGTCGTTCAACGTCATGCTCACCGCCTTTGCCGTACTGCTGCACCGCTACACCGGCGTCTCCCGGTTCGCGATCGGCACCGTCATGGCCAACCGTAACCGGCAGACCGAGCGCCTCATCGGCTACTTCGCCAACACGGTGCCGGTCGTCGCGGACGTGGCGCCACGGGACAGCCTGGCCGCCGTCCTGGCCCGGATCACCGACCGGTCACTCTGGGCGCGCGAGCATCAGATGCCCTTCGACGTTCTCGTCGACGGCCTCGCGCCGCAGCGCAGCCTCGCCGAGAGCCCGCTGTTCGAGGCGATGTTCGTGTTCAACAACGGCCCCGGGCGCGAGCTGCATCTGCCGGGTCTGTCACTCGCCCCGGCCCATCTGCACTCCAGCACCGCGAAGTTCCCCCTCGACCTGTCGTGCGCGGTCACCGACGGCGAGGTCCTGGTGTCGCTGGAGTTCGACGAGTCGGTGCTGGACACCGAGGCCGCCGAGCGTCTGCTCGACCACTACCACCGGCTGCTCACCATGCTCTGCGCCGCCGCGACCGACCGGGTCGGCGACCTGGAGCTGCTCACCCCGCAGGAGCGGGACCTCGTCGTCGGCGCGTGGAACCGCACCGAGGAGCGCTTCCCCGCCGACATGACCGCGCACGGACTGTTCGAGGCGTGGGCGGACCGACAGCCGGACGCACCCGCCGTCATCTGCGGTGACGTGACGGTCAGCTACGCCGAGCTGGACGCCCGGGCCAACCAGCTCGGCCACGTGCTGCTGGCGCGCGGCTGCGGCCGCCACGACCGCGTCGGGGTCTGCCTGGAGCGCGGTGTCGACCTCGTCGTCGCACAGCTGGCGATCGCCAAGATCGGTGCCGGCTACGTGCCGCTGGACCCCCGGTACCCCGCCGACCGCCTCCGCTGGATGCTCGCCGACTCCGGAGCCCGGATCGTCGTCGGCGGTGCCGCCGGGTTCGCCACCGACGAGCTGACGGTCCTCGACGCCGGAGCCGGCGACGGGAGCCCCACCACCCGGCCGGACCGCGCGGTGCGCCCCACCGACCTGCTGTACCTGATCTACACGTCAGGCTCGACGGGCCGGCCCAAGGGTGTCCTGCTCGACCATCGGGGACGGATCAACAACTTCACCGACTTCAACCGGCGCTTCGACGTCGGACCGGCGGACCGGGTCTTCGGCGTGTCGGCGCTGGCGTTCGACATGAGCGCCTACGACGTCTTCGGCACCCTCATGGCCGGCGCGGCCGTGGTGTTCCCGCAGCCCCGGGACGAACGCTCACCGGACCGCTGGATCGAGACGATCGAGCGCGAGCGGGTCACCGTCTGGCACTCGGTACCGGCGCTGTTCGGGCTGCTCGTCGAGGAGGCGGAGGCCCGCGACGGTGCGCGGCTGCCGATCCGGCTGGTGCTGCTCGGCGGTGACTGGATCCCACTGTCGCTGCCCCAGCGCGCCGCCCGCCGGCTGCGCGCGGACGCACAGCTGGTGAGCATGGGCGGAGCCACCGAGGTTTCGATGGACTCCACCATCTACCGCATCGACCGCGTCGACCCGCGCTGGCGGAGCATCCCGTACGGGGCGCCGATGGCCAACCAGACCGCCTACGTGCTCGACCCGGCGCTGCGCCCGCTGCCCGTCGGGGTGGCCGGCGAGCTGTACCTCGGCGGTGCCGGCGTCGGCTGGGGCTACCACCACCGGCCGTCGCTGACCGCCGAGCGGTTCGTGCCGGACCCGTTCAGTGACGTTGCCGGGACCCGGCTGTACCGCACCGGCGACCGCGCCCGGTGGATGCCCGACGGCAACCTGGAGCTGCTCGGCCGGATCGACTTCCAGATCAAGATCAATGGATACCGGGTCGAGACCGGCGAGGTCGAGGCGGCCCTGCGGGACCTGCTCGGCGGCGGGTCCGGTCTGGTCACCGCGCACGGTGCGCGGGACGGCGTGAAGACGCTCGTCGCGTACCTCGTCACCCCGCCCGGCACGCGCAGCCCCGACGACGAGGCGCTCAAGCGGGCGCTGGCGGCGCGGTTGCCCGAGCACATGGTGCCCGGCGCGTTCGTCCGGCTGGAGACCTTCCCGCTGACCCCCAACGGCAAGATCGACCGCAAGGCGCTGCCGGTGCCGACGGTGGCCGCCCCGGCCGGGCGCGCCGCGGCCACGGACACCGAGCGGCGGCTGGTGACGCTGTGGCGCGACGTCCTGCAGACCGACGACGTCCCCGTCGACGCGGGCTTCTTCTCCCTCGGCGGCAACTCGATCGGCGTCATCAGGATGGCGAGCGCCGCCCGCCGCGGCGGGCTGCCGGTCACACCGAGGATGGTGTTCGCCCACCAGACGATCGAAGCGCTCGCGAAGGCCCTCGACGAGGACGACACCGTCGCCCCGGTGAGCGTACCGGCGCAGGGGCCGCACGCCGGCCTCCTGCCGACGCCCATGCAGCGGCACATGCTCGACGTCCTCGAGCGCGCCTGGGTGCCCGGCCTGTACCAGATGCAGTCCACGATGGAGCTGCCCTTCGACGTCGACCCGGTCGGCTTCACCACCGCCTGGCGCGAACTGTCCCGGCGGCACGCGAGCCTGCGCACCGGATTCCGCCGGCGCGACGACGGCACCTGGCTGCGGGTCGTCGCCGACACCCTCGACCCGGTCGTCGAGGTGCTCGACTGGCACGACCGGGAGACGGGAGCGGTCGCCGACGAGCTCATCGCACTGCTGGAGCACGAGCGGTCCGGCCGCACCGACGTCACCGCCGTGCCGCTGTGGCGGGTCTGGCTGGTGCGCGGGCCGTCGTCGTGGTGGATGGGGCAGGTGCAGAGCTACCTGCTCGCCGACGGCTGGTCCAACCTGGTGCTGCTCGACGAGCTGCTGGCGCTGTACCTCGCCGCGGTCACCGGGCAGCCGGCCGCGCTGTCGCCCGTGCCGCACGACGTCGTCGACGACGCCGATCCCGCCGCGGACGCCGCCTTTTGGCGACAGCGGCTCGACGGCGCGCGGCCGTCGAGGCTCGCGGCGGCCCCGGGTGCGCTCGGCCCGTCCCGCTTCAGCCGCCTGACGACCGCACTGGACGCACCGGTCGCCGACGCGCTGCGCGCCCGGGCCGCCGAGCACGGGCACACGGTGTCGACCCTCGTGTGCGCCGGCTGGGCATTGACCGCGGCGGCCCGGCTGAACCGCACCGACGTGACCGTCGGGGTGGTCTCGGCCGGCCGCGACCGTGGCGTCGACGAGCGGGCGGTCGGCATGTTCGTCTCGGCGCTGCCGGTGCGCGTGTCGATCGATCCGGACGAGTCGCTCACGGCCCTGTTCGACCGCTTCCAGCTGGCCCGGGTCGAGGGTGCCGAGCACGCGTCGGTGCCGACCGGTGCGTTGCAGGGCACGGATGACGGCGGGCCGCTGTTCGACTCCGTGGTCGTCGTGGCGAACTACCCGGTGTCGCCCGCACTGCAGGCGCAACAGACGTCGAACACGCCGGACGGCACCCAGCGCGACGGCACCCGCAACCAGACCGAGTTCTCCGTACGCCTGGACGTCACGGAGGACCCGCGACCACGGATCGTCTTGTCCTACTACAACGACCGTCTCGAAGACATGGGAGCCCACCGGTTGCTCGAGGGCTACCTCGCGGTGCTCGGCGCCATCGCGGGCAGCACCGCGGTCACCACCGGACAGGCGCTTCTGTTCCTGCGACCCACGACAGGAGACCATCAATGACGAAGACGACCGACAAAATGGAAGTCGACGTGACCGCTCTGGGCGCCGCGGTCGACGACCCGACCGCAGTGTTCCAGGCCCGCGAGTCCGTGGCGCGGTCCTACTGCCGGGTGTTCCCGGCCGTGCTGTCCTCGGCGCTGGGCAGCACCGTGGTCGCCGAGGACGGCACCGAGTACCTGGACTTCTTCTGTGGTGCCGGTGTGCTCAACTACGGCCACAACCACGAGCACATCAAGCGGCGGGTGATCGACTACCTCGAGGGCAGCGGCCTGGTGCACGCGCTGGACTGCTACACGCCGGCCAAGCGCGAGTTCCTGGACCGCTTCGCCGGGGAGATCCTGGAGCCGCGCGGGCTGCCGCACCGGGTGCAGTTCTGCGGCAGCACCGGCACCGACGCGGTCGAGGCCGCGCTGAAGCTGGCCCGCAAGCACACGGGTCGGGCCAAGGTCGTCGCGTTCTCCGGCTCCTACCACGGCGTCAGCCGCGGCAGCCTCGCCGCCACCTCGGACCTGAAGCTGCGCAAGGCGGCCGGGGTCGCTCTCGACGAGGTGACGTTCCTGCCGTTCCCGGTCGGTCCGAAGGGCGCGTTCGCGACGGTGGACCTGCTGGAGCGGATGCTCACCGACGACCTGTCCGGGCTGGAGCCGCCCGCTGCGGTGATCCTCGAGGCGGTGCAGATGGAAGGTGGTGTCTACCGCTTCCCCGACGTCGAGCTGCGTCGGCTGCGCGAGCTGTGCGACATCCACGGCATCGTGCTGATCATCGACGAGATCCAGGCCGGCTGCGGCCGGACCGGCACGTTCTTCTCCTTCGAGACGGCCGGGATCGTCCCCGACCTCATCACGGTGTCCAAGTCGATCAGCGGGCTGGGCCTGCCCATGTCGGTGCTGCTCATCCGGGAGGGCATGGACTCGTGGGACGTCGGGGACCATCCCGGCACGTTCCGCGGGAACCAGTTGGCGTTCGTCGCTGCCTGTGCCGCACTCGACCTCTGGCAGCGGCCGGACTTCGTGGCGAAGGCCCGGCAGGGTGCCGAACTGCTGCGGCGGTTCTGGCAGGACAACACGCCGCCCGGGGTGGAAATCCGCTGCGAAGGGCACGCCATCGGTATCGACCTGCGTGCCGTGGGCGGGCGGAGCGCGGCCGACGCGGTGGTCTCGCGGTGCTTCGAGCACGGGCTGATCGTCGAGTCGACGGGGCGTGACAAAGCGGTGGTCAAAGTGTTTCCCGCGCTCACCATGAGCCCCGAGGTCCTGATCCTCGGCTGCGAGATCATCCACGACGCGCTCCGGTCCGTCCTGCCCCACGCGTCGCCCTACGGGGTGTCGAACATCCGC
The DNA here is from genome assembly GCF_040605515.1 of Dactylosporangium sp. NPDC005572. Lineage (NCBI taxonomy): Bacteria > Bacillati > Actinomycetota > Actinomycetes > Micromonosporales > Micromonosporaceae > Dactylosporangium > Dactylosporangium sp. NPDC005572. The sequence goes on from NZ_JBEXCY010000017.1 coordinate 57,175, forward strand.
ATCACTCGGAATGTCTAGAACAGGAGGAACGATGACCATCGGCGACCCGGAACAGACCGACGACACCGCATCCGCCGGCACCTTCTTCGACGGAGTCACCATCAAGCTCGACGCGATCGATCGGGTGCACAACCCGTCGCCGGAGGAGTTCACCCGCAAGTACGTGTACAAGCGCAAGCCGGCGATCATCACCGGCCTGATGGACTCGTGGCCGGCGATGGAGCGGTGGAGCCTGGACTACTTCCGCAAGCATTTCGGTGACATGGACATCCACGCCAACATCCAGCGGTTGGACGACCAGCTGATCCTCGGGCACGTCGGCAAGTTCAAGTCGATGAAGTTCACCGACCTGCTCGATCTCATCGAGCACAGCACCGAGGAGAACCGGGCGCACTACCTGCGCGCCTACCCGGTGCACCGCATGATCGAGCACTACCCCGAGCTGGCCGACGACTACGACCTGCCCGACCTCGTGCCGAACTGGGCCGACATCCGCTACCCGGCGCAGTGGAAGGGCAAGACCCGCAACCCGGCGAAGATGGTCGGGCTGTGGCTGGCCAAGACCTTCCTCAACCGGGGCAGCAACAAGCCGGCGGAGCGCAGCGCCGTGTCGTCGCGGGTCGCCGCGGTGATGTTCGTCGGCAGCAAGGGCACCGTCACCCCGTTCCACAGCGACGGCATGCAGACCGCGGCGTACCTCAACCAGGTCGTCGGCCGCAAGCGGTGCTACTTCGTCTCCCCGGACCAGTACGAATGCCTGTACCCACGGGCCTTCCGCCGCCAGTTCGGCATGGCCCAGGTGGACTACCGCTTCCCCGACCTGGCCCGGCGGCCGAAGTTCCGCGACGTCGTGGTCGAGGAGACGATCCTGTACCCGGGCGAGACACTCTACGTCCCGAGCGGCTACTGGCACGCGATCGAGGCGATGGACGCGTCGATCTCGTACAGCCACCAGATCGTCAACGAGGACAACGCACTCGGCTGGCTGACGTGCATCCCTGAGCGCTACCTCGCGCAGGTCTACTTCAAGTCCCAGGGCGGTCTGCGCAACGTCACCGGTGCGAAGGACTGGGACGACTGGGCGTAGATGGGCATCCCAGCGAGCACGAGCCCGACGGGTACCGAGACCGCTGCCGCGCCGGTGAGCACGAGCACGAGTCTGCTGCGGGACCGCGACTTCGTCCTGTTCGCAGGTGGGCAGGGCGTGTCGGCGCTCGGTGACGCACTGAGCAAGACCGCCCTGCCCCTGCTCGTGCTCGCCATCACCGGCTCCGGGCTGCACATGGGCATCATCGCGATGCTGAACGCCTTGCCGCTGCTGGTCCTCGGCGTGCCCGCCGGCGCGTGGGCCGATCGCATGGACCGGCGTCGGATGATGCTGTGGTCGGACGTCGGGCGCGCCCTGCTGGTGGCGCTGGTGCCCTTGGCGGTGGTGCTCGACATCCCGCTGCTGCCGGTGCTCTACGCGATCGCCGTGCCGATCGGTGTGCTGTACGCCGTGTTCGAGGCGGCGTGCCTGTCCTGCGTGCCGGCCCTGGTCGGACGGGAACGGCTCGGCGAGGCCAACTCCCTGCTGTCGATCGGCAACGCGCTGGGCTTCGTGATCGGGCCGAGCCTCGCCGGCGTCCTCATGGCGACGGTCCGCGGCGGCCTGACGCTCGCCGTCGACGCGCTCACGTTCGCGGTCTCCGCGCTCACCCTGATGTTCATCCGCAGGCCGCTGCAGGAAGCGGCCCAGCGGCCCACCGGCCCCATGGGTGACCAGATCCGGGAGGGCCTGGTGTTCATCCGTGGGCACCGGCTACTGCGCTCCACGGTGCTGTACTGGTCGGCGATCACCTTCCTCACCTCACCGATCATCATCTGCGCCACCTTCTTCCTGCGCGTCGACCTCGGCTGGTCGCCGCGCATCCTCGGACTCATCATCGCCACCTACGCCGGTGGCGCGATCGTCGGCGCGCTGGTCGCCAGCCGCCTCAGGCAGGCGGCCGGGCTCATGATGTTCGGCGGCACGGTCGTGGGGGGAGTGGCGCTGCTCGTGCTGAGCGTCGCCTCGTGGCTGCCGCTGACCCTGGGCGTGGCGGTGCTCGCCGGCATGGGCGAGGCCGTGGCCGGCATCTTCTACACCACGCTGCGCGCGCAGCTGACCCCCGACGAACTGCTCGGCCGGGTGACGACCACCGTGCAGGTCGCGACCTTCGGGCTGCGGCCGCTGTCGGTGTTCGTGGCCGGCGTCGCCCTCGAGCTCACCTCCGGCGCCGCCACCCTCGCCACGATCGGTGTGGCGTGCCTCCTCGTCAGTGCGCTCTTCGCCTGGCGCAACAACCTGTTCCAGCCCCGCACAGCGGCGGTACCGACCCCAACCGAACGAGCGAGCAAGGCAGGATGATGACAGACAACAGCGCGGAAGTCCGCTACATCGTGGTCGTCAACGACGAGGAGCAGTACTCGGTCTGGCCGGCCGACCGTGAGCCGCCGCTCGGCTGGCACCGCGAGGGAACGGAGGGCACCCGCGAGGTGTGCCTCGACCGTATCGAACACGTGTGGACCGACATGCGGCCCCGCAGTGTTCGGGTCTGACCGCACCGCGATGACCTGGCTGCGACGACTCGGTTCCGGGACCGGGTCCAGCCGGCTGGTGTGCCTGCCCTACGCCGGCGGCGGCGGGTCGATCTTCCTGCCCTGGAACAGTTGGCTGCCACCGGACGTGGAGCTGTGGGTGGCCGACCTGCCCGGGCGGGAGCACCGGATGATCGAGGAGCCGGTGCGGGAGATCGCGGTGGTCGTCGACGTGCTGGCCGAGCAGCTGTGCCGCGACGCCATGCCGACCATCGTGTTCGGGCACAGTCTCGGCGCGCTCCTCGCGTTCGAACTGGCCCGGCGGCTGCAGGAGCTGGACCGTCCGGTCGACCGCCTGGCCGTCTCCGGGATGGCCGCGCCGCAGACGCTCACGCCCCATCCGTCGCCGACCGACGAGGAGATCCTGTCCGACCTGCAGCGGCTCGGGGTCGCGCCACGGGAGTTCTTCTCCGACCCGGACCTGATCGAGCTCGTCATGCCGGGGCTGCGCGCCGACTACCGGATGGCGCTGGGCTACCGGTACCACGACGGTCCGAAACTCACGTCGAAGGTGTTGGCGATGGGTGGGGACGCGGATCCGGACGTGCTCGGCGGGAGACTCGAGGCCTGGGCCGAGCAGACCACGGCGGAGTGCGAGATCCGTCTCTGGGAGGGTGGTCACATGTTCCTGCTGGGCGTCCCCGAAGAACTCTCCTGTTTCGTCGTGGACTCCCACTCGCAGTCGATGAAAGGTTGATGGTTGAACATGGACTCACGCGCGATCACGATTCCGGGCGGGACCCTGTTCACCACCAGCAGCGGCACGTTCGCACAGCCCGCCGCGCTGATGGTGCACTCCGGCATCGCCAATTCGCAGATGTGGTTCCCGTTGATGGACGCCCTGGGCGACGCATACTTCAGCGTCGCCTACGACTGTCGATGCTTCGGCCGCTCCACGACCACGCTCGACGGCACCTTCTCCGACATCGACGACCTCGCCAGCGCGCTGGACGCCTACGACCTCGACACGGCGGTCCTGGTCGGTGAGTCGCGCGGCGCGCGGCTGGTGCTGGACTTCGTGCTGACGCACCCGGAGCGGGTGCGCGGCATCTTCCTGCTCGCCCCCGACATCGGTGGATTCGACCGGCCGGTCGCCGACCACGAGCGCCCGCTCATGGACGCGATCGGCGCGGCCGAGGACGCGTGGGTGGTCGAGGACATCATCGCCGGTGAGCTCCGGCTGCTGGTCGACGGTGCGGGTCGGGAGGAGGCGGAGGGCCGCGCCGCGGTGCGCGCCAGCGTCGCGGAGATGTCGCGGGTCAACTACGCCCAGCAGAAGGACACCCCCGACTTCACCTCGGTCGAGCCGCCGGCCGCCGGACGGCTCGCGGAGATCACGTGCCCCGTCCGGGTGCTCGTCGGTGACGCCGACACGGTCGGCACGCAGGCGATGGCCGAGGCGATCGAGCGCACCTGCCCGGACGCCTCGCTGGTGCGGGTGCCGGACACCGCGCACGCGCTCACCCTGGAGCGCCCCGACGTGGTCGAGCGCGAACTGCGCCACTGGCTGCGCGACTTCCGACAGTGACCCGGCAGACCCGGCAGACCCGGCAGACCCCGGCAGATCAGGTAGAGGATGCTGTGACCTCATTGCGTTCCAGGCTTCCAGACCGCCCGCCGGCCCGCGAGGGGGACCGCCCCGCGCGGACCCTGCGGGTCGGGTCGTTCGAGACGACCTGGGCAGCCGTGCTCCTGCTCCTCGTGGGCTCCTTCCTGCTCACCCAGTGGGCGACGAGGCCGGCGCCCGACCGTGAGGCCGGACGCCGGGCGCTCACGACCGCCGACCGGCTACAGGACCTCGGTGTCCGCGTCGTGGGCAACGCGGCGCTGGCCCGCGGCCTGGACCTCGTCGCCGGTGAGCTGGCGGGCGTGCCGGGGCTCCAGATCGAGCGCCAGCACGCCTCGGGGACCTACCGCTTCCACACCCGTGACGTCGACTACACCGTCGACAACGTGATCGCCCGGCAGGTCGGCGACACCCCAGAGGCGCTGCTGGTGAACGTGCACGTCGACTCCGCCTTCGAAGGGCCCGGCGCCGCCGACGACGGCGTCGCGGTGGGTGCGCTGATCGAGGCCGCGCGGCAACTCGCGGGCCGTGAGCACCACCGCACGATCATCTACCTGTTCAACGGCGGCGAGGAGGTCGGGCTCACCGGCGCCGACGCGTTCACCCGCCATCCGTGGGCCAAGGACGTGCGCTGGTTCCTGAACCTCGAGGCGGTCGGCTCCGCGGGACTGCCCATCCTGTTCCAGGCCGGCGACAACGGCGGCAGGCTCGTCGACGTGGCCGGGGACACCCCGCGGCCCTACGGGTCGATCCTCGGCCAGTGGCTGTTCGGCGCAGGCCTCATCAACTCCGACACCGACAGCCGGGTGTGGCGCGGACACGGGTGGTCGGGCCTGGACTACGCGGTGTTCGAGGACGGGTACGCCTACCACACGCCGCTGGACCGGGTGGAGCGGATCGGGCCGGGAACCGCGCAGGCGTTCGTGGATCTGACCACCGGTGTCGCCGGTGACGTGGCCGACGCGACCGGAGACGGCACCACGGCGCGCACGCCCCACTACGTCGACGTGCAGTCGCGGTGGTGGCTGACCTTCGACCCGACGGTCACGAAGGTCTGGACCCTGGCGCTGCTGCTGGCGTTGGCCGCCCTGGTGTGGCGGGCCGGGCGGACCTGGGGGACCGGGACCCGCCGGGTCGTCGCATCCGCGGGCGCGGCCCTGATCGGCATCGTGACCGCCGTGCTGGCCGGTGTCGTGGTCGGTGTGGTGGCCTGGGCGGTGGGCGGCTCCTTCGCCTGGTACGCCCATCCCTGGCTGGTGTACGTCATGTTCCTGCCGCTCACCGTGCTCGGCGCGCTGGCACCGCAGCTGCTCCTGCACCGCCGTTGGGCCCGCCGCGAACCGGACCGGCAGGACGCGCCCCTCACCGCGCTGCTGGGCAACACGACGGCGGTCGTCGTGCTCGGTGCGGTGACCGCGTGGCTCGAGATCGGCCCGGGCTACCTGTACTGGGTCGGGGGCGTCCTGTTGACCGTGGCCGTCGGCGTCGCGCTGCTGCTGCCGCGGCGGTGGCGGCCGGTGCCCGTGGTGCTGAGTGCGTCGCTGCTCTGCCTGTTCATCGCCGAGTTCGGCCGCGGCCTGCTGTCCCTGGGGATTCCGATGATGGGCCGGCTGCCGGTCGCGATCCCGATGGATCCGGTCGTCGCCGTCGCCGTCGCGTTCATCGCCGTGCCGATCGCGTTCGTGTTCGCGCCGTTCGTGTTGTACGCCGGGCGGCTGCGGCGGTACACCGTGGCGACCGCGGTGCTCACCGTGTGCGGGCTCGTCGTCGCCGGCTTCGTCTCGCCCTACAGCGCCGAGCGGCCCAAGCTGGTCTCGGTCATCCACCAGCAGACCGACGGCGGGCCGGCGCGGATCGAGCTGGAGGGCCGGGACTTCCAGACGCCGCAGCGGCTGGGCCTGCTGGACCGGGTCGCGAAACGGACCGGGCTGCGGATCGATGACGACGGCCTGGCCGCGCCCGACGTGACCGTCCCGGCGGGCGCCGTGGACTTCACCGCGGGGACCGCGACCGGGCCACTCGTTGTCAAGATCGGGCCCGGCGATGCCAGCCTGATCCGGATCACCGTCACCGGCGCCGTGTCCGGCGTCAACGGCCGCCCGTTCGAGGGCGGTGAGGCCGTCGTCGACGTCGTCGGGCGAGTCGACGGCTACACCGCCACGATCCAGCGCACCGGCCCGGTGCGCGTCGAGGTCGACCAGGTGTTCCTGACCGCCGGTGACATCGGCGGGAAGGTGTTGAGCGCCCTGCCGGACTGGACGGTCGGCCACGGCAGGACGATCGTGCAGCGGACCTACACCGAGCCCGGGTCATGAGCCCCTTCTCGGCGCGGGCGCAGGACGATCGGCAGACCGTCGGCCGGCGCGGGAAGCGAGGTGAAGCGCCACGGCGCCTCGTAGCCGGCGGGGAACGTCCACTCGAACCGGCGCAGCAGGTTGTCCAGGGTCGCCTTGACCTTCATCATGCCGAACTGCATGCCGATGCACTTGTGCGCGCCCGCCCCGAACGGCGCCCAGGCGAGCCGGTGGACCCGGTCCTCGGCCCGCTGCGGGCTGAACCGCTCGGGGTCGAAACGGGCCGGCTGCGGCCACAGCTCGGGCAGGAGCTGGTTCACCCCCGTGCAGACCGACACGAGGTGGCCCGCGGGGACGAAGTGGCCGAGGATGTCGGTGTCCTTCACGGTCACCCGCATGGCGATCGGGGACGGCGAGACGAGCCGGATGCTCTCCTTGATGACCAGGTCGAGCACGTGGAGGCGGTCAAGGGCGTCCATGTCCAGCGGCGCGCCGGCCAGCGACTCGGCCCGCGCCCGCTGCTGCCACTCGGGGTGCTTGCCCAGGAAGTAGAGCGTCGCGACCGTGGCGGACGTGGTGGTGTCGTGGGCCGCGAGCAGCGTGAAGAGCATGTGATCGACGAGCTGACGGTCGGTGAACCGGGCGCCGTCCTGACCCTCGACGCCGCACAACACGGACAGGAAGTCGCCGCCCGCGCGAGCCCGTGCCGCCGGCAGTGCCTCGGTGAGGTACGCGGCGAGCCGTCCGCGCGCCCGGTGTGCCCGTCGCCAGGCGGTGCCGGGAAGCGACCGGCGGATCAAAGCGGTCTCGCCACGGATGCACGCCTCGACCGCGTCCATGACCCACCGACCGTCCTCGTCGTACGGCACTGCTAGGAACGCCCTCGTGGTGATCTGCCCGGACAGCTTGCGGATCGCCGGGACCGCCTTGAACGGTTGCCCGACAGGCCATCGCGCCATTGCCGCGTCGGCGTCCTCGACCATCCGCCGGACGTAGCCGCTGAGCGCCTCGTCGCTGTACGCAGCCTGCATGAGCCGGCGGTCGGTGAGGTGCGCCGGTGCGTTCATCGCGAGCAGGCCGCCGTCGAACCAGGGGCCGATGACGTCGGGCCATCCGCTGGCGAATGCTTTGTCCTTGTTGAGCAGCACGTCCTGCACGGCGTCGGGTCCGGCGGCGGCGACAATCCGGCGCCCGAAGGCCTGCCACCACGACACCGGCCCGTGCCGGCGCAGCAGCTGGATCTGGAAGGCCGGTCCGTAGAGCACGGTGTGGATGCCCAGGCCGATGAAGGGCAGCCCACGGTCGCCCGGGACGGGCCTGAGGCCGCTACCCGCCGGCGGGGCCGCGAGCGGGCCGGGCCGCAGGGGCGTGCGGTTGAGCATTGCATTGATTCCGCTCGAAGTGTCGACCTCGACGAGCCGTGCGTTCTGGGCAATGACCTGTTCCCCGTGCGCTGTCATGCGGGCCACCCTCCAGGCATGCATCATCCATTGTGGACATACGGGAATGTTCTACGCTGCAACGTTTCCAACGTGTGAACGGCGCATCGTGCGAGCGGTGAAACCACGACCCTCGGCGATGTTCGCATCGATATCTGCGTCTACAGCTCATCGATCTACCGTGATACGGTACCTGATGTTGGCCCGACCGGAAGAGCATGCGGCCAACCATTGGACGTCGATCCAGGCCGATCAGAACGGGCCGCCGGCGTCAAAGACAGCACGGCAACGAGAACTCACGGGGGGCCGTAGAGTGTCAGCCGAAGCCAGCTTCAGTGTGCCCGTGGATCCGATCGCCATCGTCGGCGTCGGCTGCCGGTACCCGCAGAATCTCTCAACACCGAACGACCTTTGGGACTTCGTCTCGCAGGGTCGCATCGCCGCCATGCCGCGGTTCCCCACCGATCGCGGCTGGGACCTCGCGGCGCTCACCAACCCCGACCTGACGGCGGGTGGCTCGACCTACGTGCGCGGCGGGTCGTTCGTCACCGCCGCCGGCGACTTCGACGCCGCGTTCTTCGGCATCGGCCCGCGTGAGGCGCTGGCCATGGACCCTCAGCAGCGGCTGCTGCTGGAGGCCTCCTGGGAGGCCCTCGAACGCGCCGGCATCGACCCCACGTCGCTGGCCGGCACACCCGCCGGGGTCTACTTCGGCGTCGTGGCCCAGGAGTACGGGCCCAGGGTGTTCGCCGGCGACCCGGAGCACGCCGGCCACCTCACGACCGGCACCACCCCCAGCGTCGCCTCCGGCCGCGTCGCCTACGCGCTCGGACTGGAGGGCCCGGCCGTCACCGTCGACACCGCCTGCTCCTCGTCGCTCACCGCGGTCCACCTCGCGGTCCGCGCGCTGCGCGCGGGGGAGTGCTCCATCGCCATCACCGGCGGCGCCAATGTGGTCTGCGCGCCCAGCATCTTCGTCGGGTTCGCACGGCTCGGCGCCCTGGCCCCGGACGGGCGCAGCAAACCGTTCTCCGCCGACGCCGACGGGTTCGGCGTCTCCGAGGGCGCGGGCGTGCTCATCCTCGAGCGGCTGTCCGACGCCCGCAGGCAGGGCCACACCGTGCTGGCGATCCTGCGCGGCAGCGCGATCGGGCAGGACGGCGCCTCCGACGGCCTGGCCGCGCCCAGCGAGGCCGGCCAGCGGCGGGTCATCCTCGACGCGCTCGCCGACGCCGGCCTGTCGCCGCTGGACGTCGACGTGGTCGAGGCACACGGCACCGGGACGAAGGTCGGCGACCCCATCGAGGCCCGGGCACTGCTCAGCACCTACGGCGCGGTCCGGTCCGACGGTGGCCCGCCGCTGCTCATCGGGTCGATCAAGTCGAACATCGGCCACCCCCAGGCGGCCGCCGGGATCGCCGGCGTCATCAAGATGGTCGAGGCGATCCGCCACGCCGAGGTGCCCGGCGTAGCGCTGCTGTCAACCGTGACCGACCGCGTCGACTGGTCCGCGGGCACCGTCCGGGTCGTCGCCGAGACCACCCCCTGGCCGGACGTCCCGGACGTCCCGGGCGAACCCGCCCGGCCGCGTCGCGGTGCCGTGTCATCGTTCGGCATCAGCGGCACCAACGCCCACGTCATCGTCGAGCAGGCCCCGCCGGAGCACCCCGGGGACCTCGATCCACCGGATGCCGGTGGTGCCCCGGTGGTGCCGCTCGTCCTGTCGGCGAAGACCCCGGCGGGGCTGCGGGAGCAGGCCGCCCGGCTGCGAACCCATCTGCTCGAACGGCCCGGCCTCCGCCTCGTCGACGTCGCACACACCCTCGCCGCCGGCCGGGCCCAGTTCGAGCACCGCGCCGTCCTCGTCGCGGCCGAGCACACCGAGGCGTCGGAGCGGCTCGCCGCGCTCGCCGAGGACCGCGCGGACGACACCGTCGTCACCGCGAGGGCCGTCGTCGACGGCGGTGTCGTGTTCGTCTTCCCCGGCCAGGGTTCACAGTGGACGGACATGGCGGTCGGCCTGCTCGACGACAGCCCCATCTTCGCCGCCGGCATCGAGGCCTGCGACCGGGCCTTCGGCGAGTTCGTCGACTGGTCCCTGACCGACGTCCTGCGCAGCCGCCCCGGCGCACCCGGCCTCGACCGGGTCGACGTCGTGCAGCCCGCCCTCTTCGCCGTCATGGTCTCCCTCGCGCGCTGCTGGCAGGCGCTCGGGATCCGGCCCGACGCGGTCATCGGCCACTCGCAGGGCGAGATCGCCGCGGCGTACGTCGCGGGCGCGCTCAGCCTGCGCGACGCCGCGAAGGTCGTCACGCTGCGCAGCAAGGCGATCGCGGCCATCGCGGGCACCGGGGGCATGGCCTCGGTGCCGCTCGGGCCTGACGAGGTCGCGGCCGGACTCGCACCCTGGGCGGGCCGGCTCGACATCGCCGCGGTCAACGGGCCCCGCTCGACCGTCGTGTCCGGCGACGTTGCGGCGATCGAGGAGCTCGTGGCGCACTACGAGGGCACCGACGTGCAGGCCCGCCGGATCCCGGTCGACTACGCCTCGCACTCAGCGCATGTCGAGGCGATCGAGGCGACGCTGCGCCGGGTGATCGGCGACATCGAACCTGGGCCGTGCGACGTCACGTTCATCTCCGCGGTCACCGCGTCCCCGGTGGAGGGGACCGAGCTGGACGCCGGGTACTGGTACCGCAACCTGCGCCACACGGTGCGCTTCCAGGACGCGGTGCGCGCCGCGCATGACCGGGGGCACCGCTTCTTCGTCGAGGCCAGCCCGCACCCGGTGCTGACCGTCGGCACCGAGGAGTCGCTGCCCGAGGACCCGAACGACCCGGTCCTCGTCGTCGGCAGCCTGCGCCGCGAGGAGGGCGGGCTGCGGCGGTTGCTCGCCTCCGTCGCGCAGGTCCACGCCGCGGGCCGGGCGATCGACGTGACCGCGCACCTCGCCGGGTCCGCGCCGGCCCTCGTCGAGCTGCCCACCTACGCCTTCCAGCGCAAGCGGTTCTGGATGTCCCTGGGCGACGACACTACGACCCGGACCTCCGGGCGCACCGATGCGCACCCGCTGCTGGATGCCGTGCACGACCACCCCGAGACCGACGGGCTGCAGCTCACCGGCCGACTGTCGACGGCCGCCCAGCCCTGGCTGGCCGACCATGCCGTCGACGGTGTCGTGCTGCTTCCCGGAGCCGCGATGGCGGAGCTGGCGATGTTCGCCGGGCAGCAGGTCGGCTGCCAGGTCGTCGCCGATCTGGTGCTGCAGCAGCCGCTGGTGTTACCCGAGCAGGGCGCGGTGCTGGTCCAGGTGATCGTCTCGCGGGAGTCCGACGCCGGCTGCACCGTGCGGATCTATTCGCGCCGCGAGACCTCCGAGGCGCCCGGGGCCCGTCCGGTGTGGACCCGGCACGCCGAGGCGACCCTGGTCGACGAACCGGCCGGGCACACCGGCGCCGAGACCGTGCCGGCCGCCTGGCCGCCGCAGGGCGCCGAACCCCTCGACGTGTCCGACAGCTACGAGCGCCTCGCCGCCCTCGGCTACCAGTACGGGCCCGTGTTCCGCGGGCTCCGCGCGGTGTGGGGGTACGGCGGTGACGTCTACGCGGAGGTCGCGCTGCCCGACGGGGTCGGCGCCGGCGGCTTCGGACTGCACCCGGCACTGCTGGATGCGGCGCTGCACGCCCTGCAGTACGTCGGCCCCGACCGCGCGGCGACGCCGGGCGAGGTACGGCTGCCCTTCGAGTGGTCCGGGGTCCGGCTGCACGCGGTCGGCGCCACCGTCCTGCGCGTGCGGATCGCGGCCGACGGCCCGGACACCTACCGCCTGACGCTCGTGGACGCGGACGGCCAGCCGGTGTGCACGGTCGAGTCGCTGACCCTGCGGCCGATCAGCCGCGATCGTCTCGCCGCCGCAGGCACCGCCACCCTCGACATGCTGTTCACAGTGGACTGGACGCCGGTCCCCGTCTCCGCCGCGCCGATCGGGGCTGCGCCGGTGGACTGGTCCGCCGTCGCCGGGCCGGGCACCAGCGGCACCGCGGTGCTGCGCTGCGTCACCCCGGCCGACGTCACCGACCTGCCACGGCAGGCGCGGGAAGCGCTCGGCGGCGTCCTCGACATCACCCAGCAGTGGCTCAACGAGCCCAGGTTCGACGGCGGCGTCCTGGTCGTGCTCACCCGGCGCGCCGTGTCGACCCATCCGGGCGAGGACGTCGAGGACCTCGTGCACGCCCCGGTGTGGGGGCTGCTGCGCACCGCGCAGACCGAGCATCCGGGCCGCATCCTGCTGGTCGACGTCGACGACTGGACCGACTGGCACGACCTGACTGCCGGCGCAGCCGACCTGCTCGCCGGCGTCCTGGCCGGTGTCGAACCACAGGTGGCGGTGCGCCAGGGCGTGGTCCGTGCACCGCGGGTCGTGCACGCCGCCGGGTCGGTCACCGCCGGTCTCGACCGGCTCGCCGACCCGGTGTGGCAGCTGCGGACCCTCGGCGAGGGCACCCTCGACGCGGGCAACATGGCGTTCGAGGCGTGGCCCGACGCCGAGCGTCCGCTGGCCGCCGGTGAGGTCAGGATCGCGGTCCGCGCCTTCGGACTCAACTTCCGCGACGTCATGATCAGCTACGGGCTCTATCCGGACGCCTCCGTCGACCTCGGCAACGAGGGCGCGGGCGTGGTCCTCGAGGTCGCCGACGACGTGCGGACCCTGCATCCCGGTGACCGGGTGATGGGCACCTTCTTCGGCATCGGTCCGGTCATGGTGTGCCACCACGGGTTCCTGGCCCGCTTCCCGGCCGACTGGACCTTCGAGCAGGCCGCGTCGACACCCGCCGTGTTCCTGACCGCCCACATCGCGCTGCAGCGCCTCGCCGGGCTGCGGGCCGGTCAGCGGCTGCTGGTGCACGCCGCGACCGGCGGCGTCGGGATGGCCGCCGTCCAGCTCGCCCGGCGGGCCGGCGCCGAGGTGTTCGCCACCGCCGGCCCGCCCAAGTGGGCCACCCTGCGCGGCATGGGCATCCCCGAGGACCACGTGGCGAGCTCCCGCACCTGCGACTTCAAGGACCGGTTCCTCGACGTCACGGCCGGCGCCGGCGTCGACGTCGTGCTCGACTCCCTCGCCGGCGAGTTCGTCGACGCGTCGCTGGACCTGCTGCCGCGCGGCGGCCAATTCATCGAGCTGGGCAAGACCGACATCCGGGATTCGGCAACGGTCGCGCAGACCCACCCCGGGGTGCACTACCGGCACTTCGACCTCACCCTGGTGGGACCCGAGGAGACGCAGGAGGCGCTGCTGGAGCTCGGCGAGCTGTTCGAGCGCGGCGAGCTGCGGCCGCTGCCGGTCGAGGTCCGCGACGTTCGGCAGATGCCGGAGGCGCTGCAGTTCCTCGGTCAGGCCCGGCACACCGGCAAGCTCGCGATCACCCTGCCGCGACCGCTGGAGCGGACCGGCACGGTGCTCGTCACCGGCGGCACCGGGGTCCTCGGCGCGCTGGTCGCCCGGCACCTGGTGACCGCGCACGGTGCCATGAACCTGCTGCTGCTCAGCCGCGGCGGCCCGGACACGGCCGGCGCGCGCGAGCTGGCCGAGTCACTGTCGGCCCTCGGCGCCGAGGTGCGGATCGTCGCCTGCGACGCTGCGGACCGGGCCGCCCTGGACGCGGTGCTGTCGCGACTGCCCGCGGCGCACCCGCTGACCGCGGTCGTGCACACCGCCGGTGTCCTGGACGACGCCGTCCTCACCACGATGTCGGCGGACCAGCTGGACCGGGTGCTGCGCCCGAAGCTCGACGCGGCCTGGCACCTGCACGAGGCGACCCGCCATCTGCCGCTGTCGGCGTTCGTGGTGTTCTCCTCGGCCGCCGGGATCCTCGGCAACGCCGGGCAGGGCAACTACGCCGCGGCCAATACGTTCCTCGACGCCCTCGCCGAGCACCGCCGCCAGCTCGGGCTGCCCGCGACCTCCCTCGCGTGGGGGTTGTGGGCGCAGGACAGCGGGATGACCCGCCACCTCGACGACCGCGACCATGCCCGGCTGCTGCGGACCGGCTTCTCGGCGATGTCCACCGAGGAGGGCCTGCGGCTGTTCGACGCAGCCCTCGACAGCGGCCGGCCGCTGCTCATGCCGGCCCGGCTGGACCCGTCCGCCGCCCGTGCCGGCGACGCGGGTGAGTGGCCCACGATCCTGCGCGGCTTCGCCCGGCCCGGTCTACGCGTCGCCAGCAGCGGCCGGCAGGCCGCCGAGGTGCCGTCCGAAGGGCTGGCCGGCCTGCCGGCGGCCCAGCGGCGCGCTGCGGTCCTCGCGATCGTCCGCGGGGTCGCCGCCACCGTGCTCGGACACGACACCGGGGAGGCGGTGGACCCGGACGCCAACTTCCGCGACGTCGGGTTCGACTCCCTCGGCGCCGTGGACTTCCGCAACCGGCTGCGCAAGGCCACCGGCCTGCCGATCGCGACGTCGGCGGTCTTCGAGTACAAGACGCCGAAGGCGCTGTCGGAGCACCTGCTCGCCCTGCTCGGCCCAGCCGGCGCCGACGACGGCGGGGAGGCGCCCGTCGTGGCTGCCGTCCCCGGGCCTGCCGTCCCCCGGCCGGTCCGCGAGCCGGGGATGGTGCGGTCGCTCAACCGGTATCAGCGCGACATCGTCGCCGTCACCCTCACCTATCCCGACCTGCCCCTGGCCCAGCCCAGCGGCTACATCCGGCTGCGGGGCGAGGTCGACGTGGAGCGGCTGCGGCAGGCCGTGCGTCGCACCGCCCAGCGGCACGACGCGATGCGGCTGCGCCTGGAGACCGACGGCGAGCAGTGGCGGCAGCGTGTGCTGCCGGACTACCCGGACGTCGAGGTCGTGTCGTTCCTCGCCGAGGACGAGCCGGGCGAAGCGTGCCGGCAGTGGATCAGCCGGACCACCGGCACCGTCATGGCGCTCGACGGGCCACTCACGCAGACGACGATCCTCATCGACGACCCCGACTCGCTGATCATGTACTGCCGGTTCCACCACGCCGTCGCCGACGCGTGGGGCATCAACCTGGCCATCGACGAGATCCAGGCCGCGTACCGCTCCGGCGGCACCGATCCCGCGCCCGCCCCGGCACCCAGTTGCCTGGACATCGTCGACGCCGACGAGGCCTACCGCGCTTCGCCTCGGTGGCAGGCCGACCGGGACGCCCTCGTGGCCACGGTCGGTGAGCTGACGCCGGCGCTGTTCGCCCGCACCGCGACCGTTCGCGACCACCGCCGGCAGCAGCGCTCGGTACACGTCCCCGCGGCCGTCGTCGACCGGGTCCGGGCCACCGGGCGGTCGGTCTTCTCAGTCACCGCGGCTGCGCTCGCCGCCTGCCTGCGCCGGCTGCACCGCGACGGAGACATCGTGCTGGGCATCCCGCTGTTGAACCGGACGACGCCGGCGGAGCTGGCGACGATGTCCGACGTCACGAACATCCTGCCGCTGCACGTCCCCGTCGACGAGACCGGCACGCTGCTCGACGCCGCCGACCGGATCCGCGCCGGCGTCTGGGACCTCACCGAGCGGCAGCGTTTCGCGCTGGGCGACCTCCGCGCCGCGCTGCGCGAGGAGGGTCACCGGGTCCACGACCTGTTCGACGTCACGTACTCCTACATCACCGTCGGGCACAGCGGCGAGTCGACGGTGCTCGCCTCCGGCTACTCCCTCGACGCGGTCAACATCGTCGTGCGTGAGCACGAGGACGACGGGTCACTGGACGTCGAGGTCTTCTACGCCGAGGACGTCTTCGACGCCGACTTCGGCATCGACACGGCGATCGGCCACGTCGCCGCCCTGCTGGACGAGGGACTGCGACAGCCCGAGACGCCGCTGGGCTCGCTGTCGATGCTCAGCCCGCAGGAGACGGCCCGCATCCACCGGTTCGAGCGCCCGGACGGCACCGGCGCGGCGGCCGCCGATACGACGGTGACGCTCGACCGGCTGCTGGCCGCGCAGGTCGGGCGCACCCCGAACCTCCCGGCGGTCCATGGCAGCGACGCCGACGGGCAGCCGTTCACCGTGACCTACACGGAGTTCCTCCGGCGGGTGGAGACCGTCGCGGGCCGACTGCGCGCCGCCGGCCTGCGCCCCGAGGAGTGCGTACCGGTCCTGCTGCCACGGTCCTTGGAGTTCCTCGTCGCCGTCCACGCCGTGCACGCCGCCGGTGGCGCCTACGTGCCGGTCGACCCGCAGCATCCGCGGGCCCGGATCCGCACGGTGCTCACCGACTGCGGGGCCCGGCTGGCGATCGGTGGCATGCCGGCGCCCGACGACGACCTCTTCGCCGAACTGGGTGTCCGGTCGGTGCCGGTGCACCCGGCCGGCGACGGCGAACCCGCCGCGGCGACGGCCGGCACCCGCCCCACCGACCTGGCGTACGTCATCTACACGTCGGGCTCCACCGGCGTCCCGAAGGGCGTGATGATCGAGCACCACTCGGTCGTCAACCGCCTCGCCTGGATGCAGCGGCGCTACCCGCTGCGCCACGACGACGTGGTCCTGCACAAGACGCCCGCCACGTTCGACGTCTCGGTGTGGGAACTCATGTGGTGGGCGCACGTCGGTGCGCAGGTCGCGGTGGCGCCGGTCGGGGCCGAGCGCGACCCCCGTGAGATCGGCGCCGCGATCCAACGCCACGGCGTCACCGTCATGCACTTCGTGCCCTCGATGCTCGGCCCGTTCCTCGACCACGTCGAGCACGACGCCGGGGCGGCCACCCAGGTCCGCTCCCTGCGCCGGGTCTTCTGCAGCGGCGAGGCGCTGACCCCGGCGCTGGCTGACCGGTTCCGCTCGGTGCTCGCCGCGGCGGGGAACCCCCATGTGCAGCTGGTCAACCTGTACGGGCCGACCGAGGCGACCGTCGACGTGTCCTACTACGACATCCCGTCGTCGGGCCCGATCGGGCGGGTCCCCATCGGCCGGCCCATCGACAACATCGCCCTCAGCGTCCTCGACAGTGCCGGCCGGCGCTGCCCGATCGGGGTGCCCGGCGAGCTCAACATCGCCGGCGTCGGCGTCGGCCGCGGCTACCTCGGGCAGCCCGCCCTCACCGGCGAGGTGTTCGTCGCTGACGCATCGATCCCCGAACGGCGCCGCTACCGCACCGGCGACCTCGCCCGCTGGCTCGCCGACGGCACCCTGGAGTACCTCGGCCGCCTCGACGACCAGGTGAAGGTTCGCGGCAACCGGGTCACGCTCGGCGAGATCGAGAACGCGCTGTCGCTGTGCCCTGGCGTCGGCGCGGCCGTGGTCGTCGACGAGCAGGCCGACACGGGGACGCGTCTCATCGCCTACCTCGTCACGGACGAGGACCCGGTGGAGCGGGCGGCGTTCGTGGCGTCCGTTGCCGGCTTCCTCGCCGACCGGCTCCCGCCGTACATGATCCCGTCGGAGTTCGTCCGGCTGGAGCGGTTGCCGCTGACCCGCAGCGGGAAGGTCGACCGCAGGGCGCTGCCCGGACCTGAGCACCGGGACCAGGGGGCGGACCGGCCGGCCGACCCGGTCGAGGAGGAGTTGGCCGAGCTCTGGCGGACGGTGCTCGGCTCGGACACCTTCGGCGTCCACGACGACTTCTTCACCGTCGGCGGCGACTCGATCCTGGTGCTGCGGTTGCGCGCCGAGGCCGAGAAGCGGGGCCTGCCCTTCGACGTCGGGCGCTTCTACACCCGCCCGACCATCGCGGGCCTCGCCGCGCAGCTCGCCGACGGTCTTCCATCCACTATGGACACGGCGGTGTCGGCGCCGTTCGAGCTCGTGCCACGGATCGACCTGGCGGGCCTCGGCGACGTCGAGGACGCGTTCCCGGCCTCACAGCTGCAGCTCGGCATGATCTACCACAGCCTGCAGCGGGCCGGCTCGACGCTGTACAAGGACGTCTTCCGGTACCGGCTGCGCATGCCCTGGTACGAGGAGGAGTTCCGCGCCGCCTTCCAGCGGCTGGTCCGCCGGCAGCCGGCATTGCGCACCAACTTCGACCTGACCCGGTCGGTTCCGCTGCAGCTGGTCCACCGCGAGGTCCCCGGCACCATCGAGGTGACCGACGCCGCCGCCGACGACGTCGAGGCGTATGTCGAGGCGATGCACCGCGCCGAGTACCCACTGGCCGAGCCGGTCGCCCTGCACCGCACCCGGGTCTTCGTCCGGCCGGACGGCATCGACCTCGTGTTCAGCTTCCACCACGCGATCCTCGACGGGTGGAGCGTCGCCGGCCTCGTGAGCGAGCTGCTGGGCGACTACCTCGGCCACGGCGGCGCCGAGCCGCCCGCGGTCTCCACGCTGCTGCTCGCCGAGCATGCCCGGGCCGAGCGCGCCGCGTTGCGGGAGCCCTCCGCACGCCGGTTCTGGGCGCGGGCGGTGGAGGGCAGCCGCCCGACCACCATCGCGTCGCTGCGGGCGCACGTCGCGTCCGGCACCGACGACGGGGTGCGGACCCTGGCCCTGCCCGCCTGGCTGGACCACAGCGTCAAGCGGTTCGCCCGGGAGCGGGGCCTGCCGATGAAATCCGTGCTGCTGACCGCGCACTGCCTGGCGCTGCGTGCCATGTCCGGCTCGGACGACGTCATCACCGGCTGCGTGACGCACGCACGGCCGGAGCGCGCCGGCGCCGAGACGTGCGCCGGACTGTTCCTCAACACCGTCCCGGTGCGCCTCGACGGGGCGGAGCGCAGCTGGATCCAGGCGATCGAGCAGATCGTGCGCTGGGAGCGCGACGCCTTCCCGCACCGGCGCTTCCCGGTCAGCGCGATCGGTGCCGACCGGTCCGCGCCGGTCTTCGAGACCGCGTTCAACTTCGTCAACTACCACACCCTCGGCGCGACACTGGCCGGCGACGGGGTCGAGCTCACCGACGTCGCGGTGCGGGAGGAGACGAACTTCGCGGTGCTGACCACCGCGCTGGTCGATCCCCGCGACGGCGGCATCACGTTGCGGCTCAGCACCGGCGGCGGCACGCTCACCGGCGAGCAGTGCGCGGAGTTCGGCCGGATCCTGATCGAGGTCCTCGGCGAGATGGTCCGGGACCCTGACGGTGAGATCGACCTGTGGGCGGTGCACGACCAGGACGTCACCGGCCGGGTCGCGCACGTCGCGTCGCTGTTCCCCGCGCGCACCGCCGTCGTCGACACCGCCGGAACATGGGACTACCGCAGGCTGTCGGGCACCGCGGACACCGTGGCGCAGGAGCTGCTGCGGCGGGGGATGCCGGCCGGGGCCCGGGTGGCGATCCGGATGCGCCGGTCGGCGGAGCTCGTCGCGGTGGTGCTGGGGGCGATGCGGGCCGGCGCGGCCGTCGTGCCGCTGGACCCGACCTACCCGGCCGCGCGGGTCCGGTCGATGATCGCGACCGCCGCACCGTTCCTGACCGTCGCGGAGCCGGACGCTGACCTGAAGCTGGACCCGGGTGCGGGGCTGGTCGAGCCGGCCGCGCTGCTCACCGCTGCGGGCACCGCCGATCCGGTGCCGTTGCCCCGGATCCGGCCGCACGACGTCGCCTACGTGCTGTTCACGTCCGGGTCGACGGGCGAGCCCAAGGGTGTCGCGATGCCGCACCGGGCGTTGACGAACCTCATCGGCTGGCAGAACGTGCGGGCCACCGGTGGCGCGGGTGTCACCACCCTGCAGTTCGCGCCGCTCAGCTTCGACGTCTCCTTCCAGGAGATCTTCTCCGCGCTCTGTGGGGCCGGCACCCTGCGCATGATCGACGAGGATGTCCACCGTGACGTGACCGCCCTGCTGCGCACGATCGACGCCGCCGGCGTGCAGCGGCTGTACCTGCCGTACGTCGCGCTGCAGGCCCTCGCCGAGGTCGCGGCGGCCACCGGCACCTACCCGCCGTCGCTGCGCACGATCATGTCCTCCGGTGAGCAGCTGCGGGTCACCCCGGAGATCCGGGCCCTGTGCGCGGCGAACCCGGGCCTGGTGCTGGAGAACCAGTACGGCCCGACCGAGACGCACGTCGTGCTGGCGCACCGGCTGCCGGACACCGTCGAGGACCACCCGCCGCTGCCGCCGGTCGGCACGGCGATCACCCGGACCAGCGTCCTGGTCCTCGACGAGCTGCTGCGGCCGGTGCCGCCGGGAGTCCAGGGCGAGATCTACGTGGAAGGTCCGTGTGTCGCGCAGGGCTACGAGCGGCGGCCGGGGCTCACCTCCCAGCGGTTCGTCGCCGGGCCGGCCGGCCGTGTCCGGTACCGCACCGGCGACCTGGGCATCGTGCTGGACTCAGGCGAGATCGTGTGCCTCGGCCGGGCCGACGGCCAGGTCAAGGTCCGCGGCTTCCGGGTCGAGTGCGCCGAGGTCGAGGTGGCGCTGCTGGCGCTCGCCGCGCAGCACCCGGGAATCGAGCAGGTCGCGGTCGTCCCGCGCGAGCTCGGCGGGTCCGACGCGGTGCTGGAGGCGTTCCTGATCGGCGACCCCGCCCAGGCCGACGCCGGTGCCCTGCGCACCGCGCTGCGCGAGGTGCTGCCGCCGTACATGGTGCCGTCGCACTATCACTGGGTCCCGTCCCTGCCGCTCACGCCGAGCGGCAAGCGTGACGACGCCGCGCTGCGGACGGTCGCGTCCCGCGGGCAGGACACCCCGACGACCGGCGGCGACGAGCTGGAGGAGACGGTCGCCGGCCTGCTGGCTGAGCTCGCCGGTGTGGAGCGCCTCACCGTCGCCGCCGACTTCTTCGACGCCGGCGGCACGTCGATCGGCGCCACCCGGGCCGCGATGACCATCGCCCGGCGGTGGGGCGTCGACCTGCCCCTGCACACGTTCCTGGACGCGCCGACGGCACGGGACCTGGCCCGGTTGATCCGGTCCGGCGACCCGCACCGCGGGTTCGACCCGGTGGTGCCGCTGCGGTCCGGGGGCGGCCCGCCGCTGTTCCTGATCCACCCG
The DNA here is from genome assembly GCF_040605515.1 of Dactylosporangium sp. NPDC005572. Taxonomy (NCBI): domain Bacteria; kingdom Bacillati; phylum Actinomycetota; class Actinomycetes; order Micromonosporales; family Micromonosporaceae; genus Dactylosporangium; species Dactylosporangium sp. NPDC005572. The sequence continues at coordinate 77,983 of NZ_JBEXCY010000017.1, forward strand.
ATCGGCGGCAACGTGCTGTGCTACCGCGAGCTGGTCCGGCACCTGCCCGGTGACCGGGCGGTCTACGGGCTGCAGGCGGCCGGTGCCGAGCCCGGCACCACGCCGCTGACGTCGATGGCGGCGCTGGCCGGGTCCTACATCGACGCGATCCGGCGGGTGCACCCTGAGGGCCCGTTCCACCTCGCGGGCTGGTCCTTCGGCGGCTACGTCGCGGTCGAGATCGCCCGGCGGCTCGAGGAGGCGGAGCTGTCCTCAGTGACGCTGCTGGACTCCGTCGCCCTCGCCGACGGGCCGCGACCCGTCATCGAGGACGAGCAGCTGGTCGAGCTGTTCTTCCGCGAACTGCTCTACACCTCCGGCGAGACGGCCGCCGCGGAGGAGCTGCGGTTGACCGGCGGGGACCTCGGCACGCTGTTCGAGGAGGCGTTCCGCCGGGCCGTCGCGTTGGGCATCCTGCCGGAGCACGGCTCACCGCAGCTGCTGCGTCGCCTGTACGAGGTGTTCCGCGCCAACTACCGGGCCGCGCTGGACCACCGCGTCGAACCGGTGCGCAGGCGGTTGCTGCTGCTACGGGCGGCCGAGGAGCTGCCGGCGGGTCTCGCATCCGTGCACCGGACCTTCGGCGGCATGTTCGACAGCGCCAGCAACGGCTGGCAGCGCACCGCCGAGCAGCCGGTCGAGACGGTCGAGGTGACCGGCAACCACCTGTCCATGATGGAGTCCCCGCACGTCACCGTGGTGGCCGCGCGGCTCGGCGAGGCCATGGCGGTCGTCGACGCGGGCGGGCCGACCGGCGTCGGGCCGGTCACCGGGCTGGGCGTGGTGGCCGGATGAGCACCGAGGTCCGCAGGCCGTTGAGCCCGATGGAGCGCTGGTACTGGATCTGTGACCAGATCTCGCCGCTCAATGTCATCGCCCGGGTGCGCGTCGCCGGTGCAATCCCGCCGGAGGACCTGGCGCGGGCCGCCGGGTGGCTGGTGCGGGAGCACCCGCTGCTGCGGGTCGCCGTCGCCGACGAGCCGGACGGCACCGCCCCGCGGTTCGTTGCCGCGCCGCAGACCGACCTCGGCATCCGCACGGTGCGGCCCGAGAGCCCCGATCCGGCCCGTTGGGAGCGTGAGGTCGACGAGGTCGAGCTGGCCACGTCGCTCGACTGGCGGAACGGGCCGCTGGCACGGATCGTCGACGTCGCGCACCCGGACGGGACACACGACCTGATCCTCACGGTGTCCCACGTCATCGCCGACGGGACCACCGCCCTGCGACTGCTGCAGCGGCTGGTGGAGCTGGCCGCCGATCCGCCGCCGGCGCCACCGCCGTCGCGGGAGGCGCTGCCGTCGCCGGAGGCGCTGCTGCCACGCCGGGTCAATGGCCTGCCGCGCCCCGTACACATGGCGCTGGCGGTGCTCGCCGACGGGGTCCTGATGGGCGTGGCGCGGCCCCGGCGGCTGGCACCGCTCACGCCGGTGCCGCCCGACCGGCGCCAGACCCGGCTGGTGTCGCGCACGCTTGACCCGCACCGGCTGCGGGAGCTGGTCGCCAGGTGCCGGCAGGAGGGCGTGACGGTCCACAGTGCCCTGACTGCGGCGATCGCGTTCGCGGTGGCCGGGGTGGCGATCGGGCGGGCCGGCACCGTGTGCGTCGGCGCCCCGGTCGACTTCCGGGCCGAGCTGGTACCGCCGGTCGGCCCCCACGACGCCGGTGCCTACGTCGCCACGGTGCCGTCCTACGTGCGGGTGGCACCGACCGGTCCGCAGGACGCCGCAGCCCTATGGACCGCCGCCCGGGGCGTGTCCCGGGACCTGCGCCGACGCCGGCGGTTCCGCCAGCACCTCGCACTGGTCTCGATGCTGCGCCGGATGTCGCCGCCGTCGGTGTTGCGCAGCGCGTCGGCGGTGCGCATGATCGACCGGATCGGGCCCGGCAACGTCTGCCTGTCCAACCTCGGGCGCTTCGACTTCCCCGACCGGATCGGGGCATGGGACCTGACCGGCGCGCAGTTCGTCGCCGGCATCTCCATCAGCGGTTCCCTGGTCGCGTCGGTGAACACCAGCCACGCGGCGCTGCACTGCAACTTCACCTACATCGACGGCGTGGTGACCCGTGAGCGCGCCGGGCGGATCGCCGACGAGGCGGTGCGCACCCTGCTGTCGAGTCTCGACACCGGGGCCTCCGGGGTGTCCGTCGGCACTGGAATGAGAGGTTGATCGCGGTGAGCAACCAGAGGGCGGTCCTCGTCACCGGCACGTCGTCGGGACTGGGTGAGGCGACCGCGTTGAGCCTGGCCCGCGCGGGATTCGTCGTGTACGCGGGAGTGCGGTCCCAGCAGAGCGCGGCCCATATCGCGGCGGGCCACCCGGCGATCCGCCCGGTGATCCTCGACGTGACGGTGCAGGAGTCCATTGTGGACGCCGTCCGGCGGGTGCGGGAGGAGACCGGCGGGGCCGGCCTGCACGGGCTGGTCAACAACGCCGGGATCTGCGTGCCGGCGCCGCTGGAGTGCGTGCCGCTGGACGAGCTGCGGGCAGAGCTGGAGGTGAACCTCATCGGCACGATCGCCGTCACGCAGCAGTTCCTGCCGCTGCTGCGGATGCGGCCCGCGGTGGCACCGGCGCCGGGCCCGGTCGGGCGGATCGTCAACATCAGCTCCGGCATCGGCCGGGTCGCTGCACCGTTCCTCGGCGCGTACGCCGCCTCCCAGTTCGCCAAGGAGGGTGTGTCCGACGCGCTGCGCCGGGAGCTGGCACCACTGTCGGTCAGCGTCTCGGTGGTCGAGCCGGGCGCGATCATGACACCGATCTGGTCGAAGGTCGCCAGCACCGCGAGCCGCATCGTGGAGGCCGCCCCCGAGGAGGTCGCCGCGCAGTACCGCAGCCGGTTCGACGGGTTCATCGCCCTCAACGACAAGCGTGCCCGGGCCAGCAAAACCAGTCCGGACGCGGTCGCGCGGGTCATCGGCCACGCGATGACAGCCAAACGGCCGCGGACCCGCTACCGGGTCGGCCCCGACTCCTGGGGGGCGGCGATGGCGGCGCGACTGCTGCCGGACCGCGCCCTGGACGCGGTCATCCGCGGCCAGTTCCCGGCCGGGAAGCCCGCCGCACCGCCGCACCGCGACACCGACGACGTGCCCGGCGCGCAGCGGCAGGGGACGGCACGATGAAGGTCCTCGTCGTGGGGGCCGGGGTGGGCGGCCTGACCACCGCGATCGCGCTGCGGCAGCGGGGCTTCGACGTCGAGGTCTTCGACGCCGCACCGGCGATGCGGGTCACCGGCGGCGGCCTCGGCATCGCCAGCAACGCCACGAAGGTGCTCACCGCTCTCGGCATCGACCTGACGAAGGCCGGCATCGGGCGGGTCTGCGAACGCTTCGACCTGTGCACCGCGAGCGGCAAGCCGCTCCGCGCGCTGCCGCTCAAGTCGATCGCCGACGAGCTCGGCTCACCGGTCGTCAACGTGCGCCGTTGTGACCTCGTGACGCTGCTGCGCGAGTCGCTGGCCGGCACGCCGATCCATGACGGTGTGCAGGTCGTGCGGTACACGCGCACCGGCACCGGCGTGACGATCACCTGTGCCGACGGGCGGACCGAGAGTGGTGACGTGCTCGTCGGAGCCGACGGCATCCGTTCGGTGGTGCGCGCACAGGCGGCCGGCCCCGAGCCGGTCAACGAGCACGGCTACGTCTGCTGGATCGCGACGGTGCCGTTCACACACCCCAGGTTGGTGCCCGGCGGTGCGGTGCACTACTGGGGCAACGGCCAGCGCTTCGGCCTCATCGACATCGGTGACGGCGACGCGTACTGGTGGGGCACCAAGAACGCCGGCCCCGGCGACACCCGGCTGTGGACGGGGGTGAAGGAGGAGATCCTGCGCTGCCTCGACGGCTGGGCGCCCGAGGTGCGCGAGGTCGTCGCGGCCACCCCCGCGGCGGACATCGTCAGCGTGCCGGCCCAGGACCGGACCTTCCTGGAGTCGTGGGGCGACGGCCCGGTGACCCTGGTCGGCGACGCCGCCCACCCGATGCTGACAAGTCTCAGCCAGGGCGCCGGGTCCGCGATCGAGGACGGCTACACCCTGGCTCACCATCTCGCCGCCGGGGGCGTCCCGGTGGCGGCCCTGCGCCGCTACGAAGCGGCGCGCCGAGACCGGGCCCGGTGGCTCGTCACGGCGTCCCGGCGGCTCAGCCGCATGGAGCAGATCGAGAACCCGGTCGCGGCGCGCCTGCGCAACCTGGCCCTGCGGCACCTGCCGATGTCGCTCGTACGGCGGCAGAACATCGCACCGATGCGGTTCGAACTGCCGGTTTGAGCGGGACCATCACCGACTATCGCGAGGGAGAAGCGAGTGACCGAGGCCCTGACGAGCGAGACGGGTACTGCCCCCGATCCGAAGACCGGTCCGTTGCCTGTGGTGTGGGACATGCGGTTGGGGGTCAAGGCGTGGTGGACTCCGGGTAGGCCCCCGCCCGGGGCCAACGACCCCACGTTCATGCTGACGCCGGAGCGTCCGCGGCCGGTGTTGTTGCTGCACGCGTTCATGTCCAACCAGTCGTTCAACTTTCAGGCCGGTGCGCCGTTCCTGCGCAATCACGGCTTCTGGGTGTTCACGATGAACTGGGGCAGGCCGCAGTGGGCGGGTGGGTTCAACGTGCCGTTCCAGGGCAACGCGGATCTGCGCCACAGTGGTCAGCAGTTGGCGGCGGAGGTCGAGCGGATCAAGAAGCTCACCGGTGTGGACAAGATCGACCTGGTTGGGCACTCCGGTGGTGGTGGGCTGTTGATGCAGTACTACCTCAACGTGCTCAACGGGTATCCGAACGTGGACAAGGCGATCTCGGTCGCGCCGTCGAACCACGGTGTCTCCTTCAGCACGCTGACCTACCTGTTCCGTAACGCCTCACCGATGATGTACCACCTGATGGCCCGGAAGCTGCTGCCGCTGTGCGACCAGGGCGCACCGGACTCCGAGATGATCGATGTGATCTACGGCAAGGGCGACACCCGGCCGGGCCCGCAGTACACCGTGATCATGACCGAGCACGACCAGATCGTCACGCCCTACACGAAGGCGTTCCTGGACGGCGACAACGTCACCAACATCCTGCTCCAGGACGGCTGCCCGGAGGACCTCTGCGAGCACGCCGGGATCATCTACAACGAGCGGGCCTGGCTGCACGTGCTCAACGCGCTGGACCCCGACAACGCCAAGCCGGTGCCCGCCTTCCGTGTCGACCCGTACTTCCCGGGCTGGAAGTGACCATGAATCCCTTCGACGAGGACGACGGCATCTTCTCGGTGCTGGTCAACGACGAGGAGCAGCACTCGTTGTGGCCCAGCAAGATCCCGGTCCCGACCGGCTGGCGGGTGGTGCACGCCGACGACACCAGGGAGGCATGCCTGGCATACGTGGAGCGGCACTGGACCGACCTGCGTCCGCTGAGCGCCCGCTCGCCGCGGCCCGCGCGCCGGATCTCCAGGAACGAGCGGACCGCGCCGAGGAGCGCCTGACATGGACGCGCGTGCCGACCCGACCGGCCGGCACGCGCGTCTGCCGACGATACCGCCGAGCCGGTGCCCGCCTTCTACGTCGACCCGTACTTCCCGGGCTGGAAGTGCATCCGTCCCACGAGGAGTCGTCCATGAGCAACCCGACCGCCACGTCGTTGCGAACGTACGCCCGCGACCGGATCATGGGTTGGCGCCCCACCATCCGACATGCCGCGCCGCAGCCCGGCGAGGCGCTGCCGCCGGGGCCACGGACCCTCGGCGCCCTGCAGTCGATGCGGGTCTGGGGCGCCCGGAACACCTACTTCCCGGCGATGCAGCAACGGTACGGCGACACGTTCCTGCTGCGCGTCACCCCGATCGGGCAGATCGTGGTCGTCTGCGGGCTCGAGGACGTCAGGAAGGTCGCCCTCGGCGGCCCCGACCTGTTCCCGATCGGCGAGAACAACTCGATGTTCGAGGCGCTGATCGGCAAACGGACCGTGCTCTCGCTCGACGGCGCCGAGCACCGCGCCGAACGCAAGCGGATCATGCCGGCCTTCCACGGCGAGCGGATCGCTGCGGTGGTGACCGCGATGGAGGAGCTGACGGCGCAGGAGGTCATGCGCTGGCCGATCGGCAGCGATTTCTCGTTGGTCGAGCGGATGCAGGAGCTCGCGCTCAGAGTGATCGTCAGAGTGGTCCTGGGCGTCGAGGACCGAGCCCGCGCCGAGGCGCTCGCCCCCGCCCTGCGGCGGATGGTCGACTACTCCAACCTCGAGTTGCTGATGCTGGTGTGGCCGCAGCTGGCCCGGCTGGGCCCTTGGCGCAAGGCGATCGCAGGGCTCGACCACGCCGACGATCTGCTGTGCGCCGAGATCGACAGGCGGCGCGCTGACCCGGACCGACACCAGCGTGCCGACGTGCTGTCGATGCTGCTCGACGGTGACCCCGACGACGAGCTTGTCCGCGTCGAGCTGGTCACCCTGCTCGCCGGCGGTCAGGAGACCTCGGCGATGGCCGCGTCCTGGATGTTCGAGCGGCTGCTGCGGCACCCGGGCGCTCTCGCGCGCGTCCGGGCGGGCCTCGACGACCCGAAGGACGAGTACCGCACGGCGGTCATCAACGAGACGCTGCGCGTGCGCCCCGTCGTCTACAACGTCGGACGCCGGGCCACCGCGCCGGTCGAGCTCGGTGGCTACCGTGTCCCGGCCGGCACGTTCGTGTGGGCCTCGCTCGCCGCCATCCACCGCGACCCGCGCATCTGGGGCGAGGACGTCGAGGAGTTCCGGCCGGAGCGCTGGCTGGAACCGGATGTGCCGTCACGGGCGTTCCTTCCGTGGGGCGGTGGGGCGCACCGCTGCCTCGGCGCCACGTTCGCGCACATCGAGATGGAGGTCATCCTGCGTACCGTTCTGCGCCATGTCGAGCTGCGGGCCGACCAGGCCGCCGACGAGCCGATGGTGATGCGCAACATCTTCGCCCTGCCGAAGCACGGTGCACGGGTCCGCGTCGAGCGCAGACTCGGTGGATGAGCCGGTGACCTGAGCCCAGGCCGCCCGCGGCTCGATCTCCCGCGGGCGCGACGGTTCACGCGCCCACGCCCTGGTGGCCACGGCGGGCGTCTGCACAAAGTCGGGCGACGGAGAACATCGCCACCGGGCCCGCCGCTGCCACGTGGCGGCGGCCGAGTAGGCGGTCCCGGCACGACCTGCACCACCGCCGAGCGGCATCCACAGCACGAAACCGCAGCAGGACCGCACCCGCATGACCGACCAAGCCCTTACCACCGGCGGCCCCACGTGAGACGCCGTTCGACGTCGCTGTCGCCGTACCACCACGAACGCGGCCGCGAATGGTGACGCCGGCCCTCGTCGTCGGCGAGCTCGGGCAGTGAAGCCGTGCTGGTGGTCCGACTGTTCGAACGGGCCCGGCGCGGCCTCACACGGTGACGGGGGCCGATCCGGTACTGTCCGCCGGGATCGGGACCATCGGCACTGTCCGAGCACGGCGGCCCGCGGGCACGATGGTCGCGGCGTTGGTGTGGAAGGAGCGAGGTCGTGTCCGACGTTGCGGTGCTGGACCCCGAGGTCGACGAGCCCGAGCTGGAGCGGCCGCCGCGGTGGCGGCGGGTGGTGCCGCAGGTTGTCGCCGCGGTGCTGGTGCTGGTCACGGGGGTGGCGATCGGCTGGCTGGTGCCGGTGCTGCAGCGGCCCGGCGACGTGTCGGCGGAGGCCGGCTTCGTGCGGGACATGCAGACCCACCACGCGCAGGCGGTGGAGATGTCGATGATCCTCTACGGCCGCAGTACCAATCAGGAGCTGCGGACCGTGGCGATGGACATCGCCCTGACCCAGCAGGCGCAGATCGGCATGATGCGGATGATGCTCAAGGAGTGGCATCTGCAGCCGACCGGCGAGCGGCCGGTCATGGCGTGGATGCACGGGGCGCACATGGAGGGCATGCCCGGTATGCCGATGGTGGTGGACGCCGAGGGGCTCATGCCGGGCATGGCGAGCGCGGCTGAGATGGCCCGGTTGCGCAAGGCCGTGAGCCCCGAGGTCGATCTGCTGTACTGCGAGCTGATGACCCGCCATCATCTGGGCGGCATCATGATGGTCGATGCCGTCCTCGCCCGCACCGATCGCGAGCAGGTGCGCGACCTGGCCGAGCCTATGCGCACCGGCCAGCGCTCCGAGATCACGTTGTTCGAGAGGCTGACCGAGCGCATCAAGAACCCGGCCTGATCACCCTGGGTACCGGGCGGGCCAGTGGCGGGCCGGGCCGGACGGCTCGTCGTTGACGACCTCGGCGACGGAGTCTGTCCGAAGCCCGTCCCGCGAGATCTCGTGCATCTCGGCGCGCGTCAGCGGCTCTGGCTTCTCGCCCGGGTATGGCGTCTCGTCAGGCGCGGACGTCCCACTCGATCAGCCTGCAGGCGGGCTGCCGGGCATCTCCGACTCGCAATGGTCGTGCATCTGCCCGGAGCAGCCGGGCATCGGGCTGGGCGCAGGCTCGGCCACGTAGGCGCCGAGGCCGGCGATCGCACCGAACCCGAGCGCCGCAATGATGCTGAGGGCGAGGCCCGCGATTCGTCTCCGCATCCCGTCCTCCTCAGCGGGTTCTCCGTACAACGCGGTAAGGGAACGGTTGGCTACCCGCGCCCCAGCTCCCCAACCGCGCGATCGGGTGCGGGCTGTCACCCGACCGGCACCTTCGCGGTGACCGTCGCCTGATTGAGGTCGTCGAGGCGGAGCGTGAGGCGCATCTCCCAGGTGCCGGCGCTCGGCAGGGCGATCTGCCCGGTGGCGTGATCCGCCGTGACCGCCAGCAACGGTACGGTGATGGGCTCGATGCCGGCGGCCGGAAGCGCGACGGTGCCCTTCCACTCGGCGACGGTGACCGGCTTGGCGCCCTCGGGTGTGCGTGCGTAGAGGTGGACGGTGTTGTTGCCGATCCGGGCCGGGGAGACGTCCACCTCGAGCTGGAACAGGCTGCTGCCGACCACCACGACAACCGGTTGGCCGGACTGTCCGGTCGCGGCCGCGGCGCTGCGCGCGGGCGTGGTCTGCACCAGGACCGAGCTGAGCGTGAGCACGACCACGACGACGGCGACCTCCACGATGACGCCCGTGCGGAGCCGCCGGCGAACGCCGCCGGCGTCCTCGGGGCCTGGTCCGTCGGTGTCGTCGCTCGCGGCGAAGTACCTGAGAGTCAGACGGCGCGCGAATGCGGCCGCGGCCAGGACGACGGCGAGCAGTCCCGCCTTGGCCAGTACGAGCTGGCCGTACCGCGTGCCGGTCAGGCCGCTGAAGGTGGCGACCTCGATGAGCGCCTGGGCGGTGCCGGCCAGGACGAGGACCGTCACCGCGAACAGTGCCCAACCGGACCAGACCGGCAGGATGATGCGCAGTTCTCGGGTGCTCGCCCGTGGCAGCAGGAACAGGACGAACGTGACCAGGCCGCCCAGCCAGACCGCCATCGCGGCGAGATGGGTGGCATCGGCGACCACCGAGAGCGCCGGCACCGGCGACGCTCGCGGGTGCCCGGACAATGGCCAGGTCGCGAGGCCGGCGACGCCGAGCAGCACCAGCAGAACGCGGTCGGCTGTCGCGGCCCGCATCCCGACGACGGACCGCAACAGCAGCAGCGCGGCCACGACGACGGCGATGCGGACCAGGTGCGCCACTCCGTACCCGGTCGTCAGCACGTCCACGACCCCGGCAGCGTCGGCGTCGAGCAGGGCCGTGCCGGTCGTGTAGGGAGCCTGGAGGTACAGCTCGAGCAGCGTGCCGGCGGCGAGCAGTGCTGCGCCGATCTGCACCGCGCGGGCCGGCCCGGCGGTGTCCAGCCTGCGCGGCCACAGGGTGGCGAGCACGAGCACAGGGCCGACGAGCAGCGCCAGCCCGAGGTAGCCGATCCAGCGGGCCACCGACATGCCGGACGTGACCCATGTGTCGCTGCGGACGCTGTCGCCGGTGGTGTCGGCCGGTGGGGCAGACGTCTCGCCGACGGAGAAGGTGAACGCGCCGCTCACCGGATGGTTGTCCGCTGAGATCACCCGGTAGCTGACCAGGTAGGTGCCACGCGGTCCGGCGGCGCCGACCGGCACGACGAGCGTCGTGTCGCGCGCGGCCGTTCGCCCGGTGGCCACCGGTGTGCCGTCCGGTGCGACGACCCGAACCTTGTCCGCGACCGGACGGACCGCCTCGGTGAACGTGACGACGATCTCGCTGGGCATCGTGGCGACGACCGTGCCCGGACCCGGACTGGAACCGACCACGGTGGCGTGGGCGACGGCGGGCGCGGCCGGGAGACCCAGCGCGGCCGGCAGGCCGAGGAGTATCGCGGCCATCAGCCGCCGCGGCCGGACCCAGCCGGCCCGACGCCGAACTTCTTGCACCCGTCCTCCGCGAAGACTCCGAGATCACATCACGTCGAGCAGCACGAGTACCGCGGCGACGAGGGCGATCGGCACGAGCAGGACCAGCACCAGCAGGGCGACGGTCGCGGCGACGTAGAGCGCCCGGTCGTACCAGTGGCCGGCTGCCTTCACGTTGGTCCGGCGTCGAGTGAACACGGGATGGTCCCCTACTGATCGGTGCCGCTCACCCAGCTACTATACGGCATAGTAGAGGCGGACTTGGAGGGCGGCCAGGTGTCAGCGTTCCTGCCGGACGTGGAGGACGCGTTCGCGCTCGTGCATCCCATGGGGCCGATCGTGCTGCTGGTGCTGGCCGTGGTGGCCGGCGCTCTCCTGCTGGCGCGATCCATGACGCGACCGCCTCGCCCCGCCGGCCGGCCGGGGCCGGCGTCGGCCGTTGCCGGCCTGATGGAGCTGCAGGCGCTGCGACAGGACCTGATTCGTGAGTTCACGGCGGCGATTCGAGCGGCCGTGGCGCTGCCTCCGGAGGGGGAGGTGTCCTCGCGCGTGCCGCTCCTGGACGAACAGCTCGGCATCGCCGGACGCAGCGTGGATCGGCTGCTCGGCGTCGCGGCGGCGATGCACCTCTCGCAGGAGAGTGTCACGTCGGCGCGGGCCGTCGGCGCCGCCGTGGTCCGGGTGCAGGCGGCGCTCGCCCTGGCCGCCGTCGACGGTGCGGGGGAGGCTTCGCTGGCCCGGGCGATGCGGGATGTGCACGCCGCCGTCGACCGGTTGCAGGTGGCGGTCGAGTGCGCGACGTCCCGGTGACGGTGCGCCGTCCTCGAGGCGGCGTCCCGGCCGTGGGGATGCCTGCGGGACCCCGGGGCTTGGCGGTGGTGGAGGGACCGGTGTCACCGGTGGACGGGACTTAGGCATGGAACGAGTGTGGGAGGGCCTGGTGACACGTCATGGGTACGCCGCCGCGATCGTCGCCGACGTGGTCGCGGCCGGTGGGGTCCGGCCCTGGGTTCGGCTCATCGGTCTCGGCTCGATGCTGGCCGCGGGCCTGCTGTGCTTCGTGCTCTTGACGTGGTGGCGGCGCTCCAGGTAGCTGCCGGCGACGAGCGCGGGGAGGTGCGGCAGGCCGCGACCAACACGCCGGGAGGCTCCCAGACGGCGACACGAAGGGGTGACGCCGGTCGAGACGTCCAGCGTGACCCCTCGGGCCGCTCACTGCGCCGGATACCGGCGGCGGGCGAGCACCACGACCATGACGAGTGCGGCCAGGGCGACGGTCAGCGCGGCGGTGGACATGATCGCCGGTACCGGGTTGGTCGCGGCCGGCTGGCTCGCCGCCGGGCCGGCGCTCGCCGTGGGGCCTGCGGTGGCGCGGGCCAGCCGCAGGACCGGCGCGGGGTCGGCGGGCTCCTGACCTGCAGTGGGCTCCTCGATCCACCGGGAGACCTCGCCGTCCGAGTACGTCTGCAGCGCCTTGAACACGACGATGTCGACGTCCGGCATCGGGCCGGCAGACAGTTCGAACTCCTCGAAGTAGCCGGCCTTGATGCCGTCGCCGGTGGCGGTCCAGGTCACCTTCGTCACCGCCTCGGTCAGCTGCCCGTCCGGAGTGTCGACCGGCTTCGGCAGCGGTGCCCGTTCGGTGACGGCGGTCCACCCGGGCACCGCCTTGAGGGTGATGAACGCGATCGGAGTCGCGGTCGGCATGATCAGCTCCAGCTTGACGGTGCTGGCGGTGGCCGACTCGTTCGGCACCCGGAAGGTCAGCTTGGCGTTGCCTCCCGGCACCGCGTCGACGGCGTCGACGCTGACGTGGGCACCTGCCCGCCCGGGCGCGAGCAGCAGCATCGCTCCCGCGACGACGGCGACGACCGCTGTTGCGCCGGCCCGGCGGAACGCCTTCGTGAACTGCACACTTGCCTCCGTATCAGTGCTGGACTCAGGGTTTGCGGCGGCGCGGCAGGAACGCGACGGCGACACCGACCACGACCAGCCCCGCAACCAGTCCCCCGACGAGTGCGATGGCCGACGGGCCCGACGACGACGCCTTGGTCGTGGCGGCCGTGCTCGCGGGCGGCGACGAGGATGCCGGCACTGCCGTGGCGGTGGCCGGCGACGACGGCGGGACAGGACTGCTCGTGCTCGCCGGGGCGGCGGTGACGGTGAAGCCGAGCTTGCCCTGGACCGGATGGCCGTCGGTCGAGACGACCCGGTAGGTGACCGTCACCGGACCTGCCGCGCTGACCGCTCGCAGCGCCTGGGTCAACGTCGTGCCCGCACCGGCCGGCGCTCCCACGGTCAGGCTCACTCCGGCCGCGTCGACCACCGCGACCTGCGCCAGCGCAGCGTTCGGCGTCTCGCGGAACGTCATGCTCAGCGACGTGGGGCTCGTGGCGAGGCTGGTGCCGTCTGCCGGGTCGCTGCTGCGCAGGGCGTTGTGCGCGAAGGCGGGCTGGGCCGGGACGGCGACCACGATGGCAGCGACCGTCGCGATGAACGCGGCGACCCGGAGTCTCCACAGACCTGACACGGGGGCGATCACCTTTTCAGTTTGTCGTTGTGACCGTAGTCGTGTCACAGGCCTCGAAAGTTCCCGGCGGCCGTCCACTACGACACACGATCGTAGTCGCTAGGGTACGGCGACGGTGAACGCCGCGGTGTTGACGGCGGCCGCGGTCTGGCCGTGTTGGAACTGCAGGAACATCCGATAGCGGCCGGGTGCCGGGGTCGACAGCCAGAAGCGGATGGCGCCATCGAGCTGGTCGTCGGCATGGGCGTGGACGAGGGCCAGGTCGCCTTCGCGGACGACGACCAGATGGCCGTACGCGCCGAGGTACCGGGTCACACCGCCCGTCGCCGGGGCGCCGGTGGGGCGACTTGGGAGGCGCCGACCGGCTGGCTGGCCGCGCGGCCGGCGACATATCCGGTGGCGAGCGTCACGACGAGCGCCACGGCGTAGCCGACCGGCCGCCAGCTGGCCGGGCCGGGTCGCTGCGGTGTGGTCGCGCTGCGCATCGAGTCTCCGGGGCCGTTCGGGCGAGAGGGCAAGTCTACTAGATGACGTAGTACGGCTTCAGAGGAAGAGCGTTGTGGGTAGCCAGCCGGCGTACCGGTCGAACATCGCCAGCAGTGGCGGTGCGGCCACCGCCAGCGCCGCCCCGGCGGGGATCAGCAGGCGGGCCGGCACCGGCAGCGGTGCCGGCGGGGTGAGCAGGCGGTGCAGCCGCTCCAGACGGTCCGAGCCGTGCATCGCCAGCAGTCCTTCCCCGGCGATACCGGGGGCAGGCTGGGCCATGGTGACCAGCGCGCGGGCGACGTCGATCCGGCTAGTGGAGCGGGCCGCAGCGTCGTCAGCGCACATCTCCACGAGGCGGTCGACCTGCCGGCGGCCGACCTGGAAGCAGCGGATCCGGGGAAACGCGTGGGCGAGCAGCCGCATCCAGTGCGTGAGCTCGTAATGCCGGCCCGCGTGGTGCGCCCGCTCGTGGGCGAGCACGGCCTCCAACTCGGTCGCCTCGAGCCGCTCGACCGCGGCCGAGGTGATGACGATGTCGGCCGCGCGGCCCGGCCGGGTCCGGCCCGGCATGAGGTAGGCCGCGGGCTCGTCGTGACGCACGACGGAGGCGCCCGGCACCGCCGACGGGACCGCCCCGAGGCGCACGGCCAGCCGCAGCCGGGTCCGCCGCGTTCGCTGCGCCTTGAGCATCCGTACTGCGCTGACGGTCATCCGCCCGGCGAGGGCGCACAGGCCGAGCAGGCCGGCCCCCGCGAGGACCTGGGCCGGCCGGTCGAGCCGGCCGGTGAGCGCGTCGAGGCAGAAATGCCACGCGCCGTTGACCAGGTCGTGGGTGCGGTCCCAGTACAGCAGGAGGGTGAGCGCGGCCAGAACCGCCGACAACAGCACCGCGCCGGACAGCGCGATCCAGGCGAGCACCGCCAGCCGCGGCGCCCTCGGCGCCCAGCCGGCGGCCGCCAGCCGCGGCGCTGCGGTCGTCGCCAGGAGCGCGCCGAACGCCAGCAGCAGCAGCGGGCTCATCGCCCGGAGATCCGGCGTTCGTAGCTCGACAGCGCCTCACGCAGCGCGGCCGCCTCGTCCATGGTCATCTTGCCGACGAAGTGGGTCAGCGCCTCGACCCGGTCGCCGCTGTCGACGAGCGCCTCGTGCATGGTCTGGGCCACGTACTGGTCCCGGGTCATCGACGGCAGGTACCGGTAGGCGCGGCCGTCCGGCTCGCGCGTCAGCCAGCCCTTGCGGTACAGCGTGTCGATCACGGTCATCACCGTTGTGTAGGCGAGCTCGCGGTGCCAGTGCAGCTCCGACAGCGCCTCACGAACGGTCGTCGGCGTCCCGCGCTTCCACAGCAGCTCCATGAGCGCGGCTTCCAGCTCCCCGAACCCCTGCACGGCACATCCTCCAGTCGACTACCGGTCATCGTAGCCTGACCCGGCGATGCCGACGTTCCGCTGATCAGCCAGGTCGGCGATAGCCGGTGATCGGACGACCGTCGAGCTTCGCCATGCGCACGTAGTCGCCGGTGGTGGGCGCGTGGACCATCCAGCCCCCGCCGACGTACAACCCCATGTGGTGCAGGTCGCTGTAGAAGAAGACGAGATCGCCCGGGCGGAGCTCGGCCTTGGACACCGGCTTGGTCTGGTCCCACTGCCACCTCGTGTAGTGGCGCAATGTGACGCCGGCCGCGGCCCAGGCGGTCAGTGTCAGGCCGGAGCAGTCGTAGCCGTTCGGGCCCGCGGCACCCCAGACGTAGGGCTTGCCGATGAGCGAGCAGGCCTTCTTCGCAGCGGTACCGCCGGGGCCGCCGAGGTAGTCGACCGGGCAGGCGACGGGTCTGAGCGCGCCGGTGCCGCCGTCATTGCCGTACACCTGCTGGCGCAGTTTCTGCAGGTCGCCGATCTTCGCCTCGATGTCCTGCTTCTTCGCGGCGAGCTCGGCGTCCTGCTCGGCCTGCTGGGCGATGACGGCGTCAAGCGCCCGCTTGTCGCCGGCGAGCCGGTCCCGAGCCACGAGCACCTCCTCGATCGCAGCGCGCTGGTTGCGCGCCATCGCGTTCGCGACCGCGAGCTGTCCCAGCAGCGCGTCCGGTGACTCGGCGCCCAGCACCACGTCCAGGGCGGTGATCCGCCCGCGCTTGAAGGCCCGCACCGACAGCTCGCTGACGGCGCCCATCGCCGCGTCGACCTGGTCCTGCAGCGGCTGGAGCTGCCGCTGCAGGACCGCCGTCTTGGCCTGGTTGTCCTTGAGCAGGGTGTGGACCTGGTTGTACTGCTCGATGATCGGCTCCAGCTGGTTCCACGCCTCGTCGATCTGCTGCTCCACCTGCGCCGGCGTGGGCTCCGCGCGGGCCGCCCCGCCGCCCGCCAGCACGGCGAGCACTCCCGTGGCGGCGGCCAGCAGCGTCAAGCGGTGCGGGCGACGTGGCAGCACGCGAAACCGACTCCTTCGTCCCCTTGGCCCGGATCGCCTGCCGAAGATAGTCACCGCCCTGGTCTCGCGCAAGGACAACTACGAAGCGTGATAGTAGGCGTACTGAGGTGGCGTGATGCGCTCACGGAGCCAGGCGCCGACGACGACGGCCGGATCCGGCAGACGGCCGGCGTGGCGCACGTCGAAGCCGCAGCGAGCAAACCCGTCCGTGACGATCACATCGAGCCCGACGGGGTTGGCTACGGACGTCAGTCGTAGTGGCGGGCCGCCGCGCGCCGCCGGCCGGAACGTGAGGACGCACGGCTCGTGCAGGACCGTCTCGACGAGCGGCGTCACCGCGCGACGACCGAGTACACGAAACCGATGATGACCAGCATGCTCACGACGCTGATCAGGACGAGTGCGGACGCGCCCGGATCGCGGTGTCCCGGGTCGTCATGATCGAGCATGGGCCCGCTCCTCCCACCTGACGTACACGGACACGGTCGTCGTGGGCCGGGCCGGCAGCGGCCGGCCGGCCAGGTCGGCGAACCGGCCGGCCAGCCGCAGCCCGGCATGCTCGGCGAGCAGGTCGAGCTCGCCCGGCAGCACGTACCGCAACCGGTTCGGCGTCGCGTGGACCTCCGCTCCGGCCCGGGCGAAGCGCACGGTCTCGATCACCTGCGTGCTCGGGTCGATCCGGCCGGCCGTCATGACCATCCGGTCGGGGTCCCACTCCTCGACGTGCAGCGAGTGTCCGCCGTTCCAGCGGCTCGGGTCGGGGATGAACCCCTCGACGACCAGCGCGCCCCCGGCGGCCAGCCGGTCCGCGGCGGCCTGCACGCAGCGGCGCTGGGCGGCCTGGTCGGGCAGCAGGTAGAGGGTCGAGAAGGCGATCAGGACACAACCGAAGGCCTCGCCGGTGGGCGGGTCGCACATGTCGCCGAGCCGTGCGTCGACGCGGTCCGCTCCGGGCTTGGCAGCCAGCCGGCCGAGCATGGCTTCCGAGTTGTCGACGCCGACCACCCGCAGACCGGCCGCGGCCAGCGGCAGCGCCAGACGGCCGGTGCCGACGCCGAACTCCAGCACGGAGGGCGGTCGCGCCCAGCCGCGGATGAAGCCGGCGACCGCATCGGGGTCGTCGCGGCGGTCGTAGAGGGTGTCGTAGATGTCGGCCCAGCCGTCGCCGTACGCCGGCGAGCGGTCGGTGCCGTGGCGGGATTCCACGGCTGGAAAGGTGTTCAAGGGCATGCCTCGCAGGACAGGATCGGGCGGCGGGCGCGCACAGGCAGCCCGCACGGTTACGGAGAACGGGCGGTGCACCGCGCAGCGGTCATCCGCTCATCGGGTGTTTCGGCATCAGCCGGCACGCCGGCGGCGTGGCCGGACGTGCGACGCGACGTTGTCCGAGCGATCTACGTCCGCAGGACGGACAGCTGGGTGAGGGCCGGTGCGCCGCTGCCGCTGCCGTGCGCGGCGTCGTCGGCGGCGGTCGCCAGGAGTCCTTCGCCGGCGTGCCGCGGTGCGGCGCCGGCGGGTGCGAGCGGCGGCGGTGTGCTCAGCGGCGAGCCGGCGACTGCCGTCGCCTGGCACATCCGATGGCCGCGTTCATGGGCGTCCTCCGGGCATTCGCAATGCCCGCTGCCGGGTGCCAGGGTCGACGCCCAGCGGTCGCGGCCTTCGGCGGCCTGCGGGCCGTCCTGGGCGACGGCCTGCGTCGCCGACACCGCCGCGGTCGGCGTCTCGGAGATCGTGTGCATGAGAGCGACCGCGATCGCCAGCAGGATGGTGACGACCGCGAACCCGCGGGCTCCGCGTGTGGCCATGGCGATCGTCACCTCCTAGGCGGCATCGGAGACAGCGTGTCCGATGCTACGCGACGGCGCAACACCCCCCGGGGTCAGTTGTCGCCGGCGCAGCACCCGTCGGTGCAGCCGGCCGGTGCGGTACCCGGTGCCGCCGACGTCCGCAACGCGGCGGCGGGTGCGCAGCAGGCGTCGCCGCGCCACGCCTCGCGGCCCTCCTTGACGGCGACGGCGGCGATGACGAGCGCGGCGATCGGGTCGGCCCACCACCAGCCGAAGAGCGTGTTGACGGCCAGCCCGGCCAGCAGTACCGCGGAGAGGTAGGTGCACAGCAGGGTCTGCTTGGAGTCGGCGACCGCCGAGGCGGAGCCCAGCTCGCGGCCGGCGCGGCGCTGGGCGGCGGATAGCACGGGCATGATCGCGAGAGAGACCGCGGCGAGGACGAGGCCAACGGTGGAGTGCTCGGCGCGGTCGTTGCCGAGCAGGGCCCGGGCCGACTCGACGGTGACGTAGGCGGCGAGGGCGTAGAACGAGACGGCGATGATGCGCAGCGCGGTGCGTTCGCGCCGTTCGTGGTCGGTGCCGGAGAACTGCCAGGCGACGGCGGCGGCGGAGGCGACCTCGATGACCGAGTCGAGGCCGAAGCCGATGAGTGCCGTCGACGAGGCGGCCGTGCCGGCCGTGATCGCGATGACAGCCTCGACGACGTTGTACGTGATGGTGGCGGCGACGAACAGCCGAATGCGGCGGGCCAGGACGGCCCGGCGTGCGGGTGGCGGGCCGAGGGCGAGGAGGGGGAGCGGGCCGGCCATCAGCAGCAGCCTTCGGTCTCGGCGGCCGGACAGGCGGCCGGGTCGACGGCGAGGACGAGGCCGAGCAGGTCGCCGAGGGCGTGCACGAGGCGCGGGTCGGCCAGTTCGTAGCGCGAGCGGCGCCCCTCCGGCACCGCGACGACGAGGCCGCAGCCGCGCAGGCAGGCGAGGTGGTTCGACAGGTTCTGCCGAGTAGTGCCGAGCAGGTCTGCCAGCTCGGCCGGGTAGCCCGGTCCATCGCGCAGCGCGAGCAGTAGCCGGGCCCGGACCGGGTCCGACAGGGCGTGGCCGAAACGGGCCAGCACCTGGCCATGGGTCAGCGTCTCCACGGCACCACCATACACTGGCAAGTGAATACAGAAAATGCTGAACTATTTGGCCGAGAGCCTTGACCCGGTCGACGCAACACATATTAACATGCGCATGTGACCATGAATTCGGACGCGGGAATCCCCTGATGGCCCACGACCACGACCACACCGGGACGGCGACCGGCCGGCACCGCGGTGCGCTGGCCGGTGCGCCACGAGCACGGCACCCATCCATGAGACCCGCCACACGGGAGGAGCGCCACATGAAGCCCGACCCACGACCGTGGGCACTGGCCGGCCTGACGACCGCGGTCGTCGCGATCGGCATCGACGTCACCATCCTCAACGTCGCCCTGCCGACGATCGCCGCTGACGTGGCCGCCACGACCAGTGACCTGCAATGGATCGTCAACGCCTACGTGCTCGTCTTCGCCGGTCTGCTGCTGCCGTCCGGCGCCCTCGCCGACCGGTACGGCCGGCGGCGCTGGCTGCTGGCCGGCCTCGCGGTCTTCGGTGCCGGGTCGCTGGCGGCAGCGTGGTCCGGCGACGCGGCGCAGATCATCGGCGCCCGGGCCGTGCTCGGCGTCGGTGCGGCGATCATCATGCCCACGACGCTCGCCTCGCTCGCCGAGCTGTTCACCGGCGCGGCCCGCGCCAAAGCGGTGTCCGTACTCGTCTCCGGCATGGGTGTCGGCATCCCGCTCGGCCCCGTCGTCGGGGGATACCTGATCGACCACTTCTGGTGGGGCAGCATCTTCCTGATCAACCTGCCCATCGTCGCCATCGCGGGCCTGGCCGTTGCGGCGTTCGTGCCGGAGTCCAGAGACCCGGCGCCGCCACGCCCGGACCCGGTCGGGGCGCTGCTGTCGACGGTGGGGCTCGTCGGCTTCGTGTACGCGGTCATCGAAGCACCGCAGCGCGGCTGGGGCGCGCCACAGGTCGTCGCCGCCCTGGTCGCCTCGATCGGCATGCTCACGGCCTTCGTCCGGTGGGGGCTGCGCCGCCGGGAGCCGGCGATCGACCTCAGGCTCTTCGGCGACCGCCGGTTCCGGTGGGCGTCGATCAACGCCACGCTCGCCAGCTTCGCCCTGTTCGGCCTGCTGTTCATCGCGCCGCCACACCTCCAGGTCGTGCTCGGCTTCGACGCGCTGGGCACCGGCCTGCGACTGCTGCCGATGGTGGCCGGACTGGTCGTCGGCGCGGGCCTGGCCACCCGGGCGGCGGCCCGGCTCGGCCACCGCCTCCCAATGGTCGCCGGCCTGCTCATCGCCGCGGCCGGCCTGCTGCTCGGCGCCGCCGGCGACACCGGCACCGGCTACGGCCAGATCGCGACCTGGTACGTCGTCGCCGGGTTCGGTGTCGGCGCCACCCTCGCACCCGCGATGGACGCGGCGCTCGCGGCGATGCCGCCGGCGCGGTCGGGGGCCGGCATCGCCGTCACCATGACCATGCGCCAGGTCGGCGGCGCGCTCGGCGTTGCCCTGCTCGGCAGTCTGCTGTCGCAGACGTACAGCTGGCGGCTCGACACCGGCGACCTACCGCCGGCCGTCGCCGCCGCGGCAGAGCAGTCGCTCACCGCCGCCACCGCGCTCGACCTCGCCCCGCTTACCACGGCCGCCCACGCCGCGTACGCCGACGCGATGGCCGGCGTGCTGCTCGCCACCGCAGTCGTGTGCGTGCTCGGCGCCGCCGCCACCGCGGTGCTCATGCCGGGACCGGCTGCCCGCCAGGGGCTCGCGGAGCCGGCGGGCCAGCACGACGCCTACTATGGTCCTTCGTAGTAGTGTTCCGGGAACCGAGCCACGCCGCCGGACGACTACGTGACGGACGACGGTGAGCGGAGGGGGTCGACAGTGGCGGTGCAGTCCGTGGCGAAGCGATGATTCGACGAGCAGCCGTCGGTGTCGCGACCGCCACGATCGCCTCGGTCGCCGCGGCGGCCGGCGTGGTGTACATGGGCGGCGCGGCCGACACGACAGCGCTGCCGGGCCTGACCGTGGCCGGTCCGCTCACCACCTTCGGGCTCCCGGCCGCCCGCGTGCTGAGCGACGTCGCCGGCGCCGTCACCCTCGGCCTGCTCCTGGCGGCGGTGTGCCTGACGCCGGTACAACGTGAGCCGCAGGGGCGTCGCCTGACGGTGTCCGTCGCGGGTTACCGCGCCCTCCGGGCCGCTGTCCTGGCCGCTGCCGCGTGGTTGGTGGCGGTCGTGGTACAGGCGATCCTGACCGTGTCGGACCTGCTGGGCGCTCCGGCGGCCGACGTCGTCCGCGGGCCGGCGACCGCCAGCTTCCTGCTCGACCTCGTGCAGGGCCGGGCCTTGCTGGTCTCCGCGACGGCGGCCGTCGTCGCGGCGGCCGGCGCCCGTCTCGTCCTGGACGTCCGCTGGGTGGTGCCGCTGCCCGCGGTCGCGCTGGCGGGTCTGTCCGCGCCCGCGTTCGCCGGGCACGCAGCTGCCTCCGGCAACCATCAGCTCGCCGGGCGAGCAGGTCGCCATCTGTCCGGCCCACGCGCCGGAGACACTGTGAGCCGGTGCGGTGTCCGTCGGTTCGGAGACGACGGCCCGTAGCGCGCGGCCCGGACGCCGCCGATGGGGGGCGGTTCACTCGGTCGAGCCCAACCAGCGTCACGGCGAGGAAGCCGAGCGCCGGCTGCAGCCTTCGGTGCCTGGCTCGCGGGCGCCACGATCCGTACCGAACCCGACGACGCCGAGTCCCTCGCTGCGGTTGCCCATCATCGGTAGCGGCGCGACCGGTCAGCATCAGCGGGAGCCCGGCGTGTCGACTGTGCCTCTGCGCCGCCGCGACATCCGCGCGACCAGCCCGGCGAGGCCGACGGCGAGCAGGACGGCCAGACCCGCGATCGCCCACAGCGCCGCCTTGGCGGCGGGCAGCAGGCCGTGGCCTGCGGCGCGCGGGACCGCGAGCGGCGCGGCCGGGTTGTCCGCCGCGGGCGGCGTGCCGGCCGGGGTGGCGCGGACGGACGCCGAACTCGACGCCGACCGCAGCAGGAGCACCGGCGCCGGGTTCGCCGGCTCGGGTCGGTCCGGCAGCGGCAGATCGACCCACCGGGCGGTCGCGCCGTTGCTGAAGGTCGTCACGGTCCGGAACGCCAGCCGGTCGGTGTTGCGCGGCAGCTCTGCGACGGTCACGGCGTGTACCGCGGCCTGACCGGCCGCCAGTGCCGGCCCGGACACCTGGTAGCCGTCCCGCTCCGCGGTGAACGTCCATCCGGCGGGTGCCCCGGCCGGGCGGACGTCGCGGGGGCCGAGCCCGTCCGGCAGCAGCACCCGCACCGCCGTCAGGCCGGTGGAAGCGCCGTCAGCGTCGGCGGTGAACCGGATGGTCACGTTCCGGCCGCCGGCCACCGGATGGTCGGCGGCCACCACCACGTGCGCGGCGGCCGGCTCGGCGTCGGCCAGCGCGAGCGGGACGCCACCCAACACGCCGGCGACGGTCGCCGCCACCAGCCGCAGCCGGCGCGACTCGGCGAACACCCCGACCGGCCGTACCGGCGCCGGTTCACGCGTCGGAATCACGCGGCCAATCTACGGTGTTGCATAGTAGGGCGACAGCGCGGGTCAGCTCTCCGACAATGCCGCCCGCCGGCGCTGACCGAGCTTCCCCCGTTTCCCGGCGATTCGCTGGACCCGGCTGCTGCCGCCACCGCATGAGCGGAAAGCGGTCGCCTGCCTGGCATCCTCCACATGCGAGGGCGTCTACGTTTATCGATGTGGTTCTTGATAGGTCGCGAAAATGGTCGTGACCTCGCGATTGGTCCGCATCGGCGACCCGGAACCCAGCTACGGCGTGCAGCGGGGTGGTCAAAGAGCCGTGACGGCGTTGGGCGCAGCGCCGGTTCTTTGGTCACCTGCCGTCGCGCTCGTTGCACCACTTGTCGAAGACACATACGATGACAAATAGTAGACGGTCTGGCGCAGAGGAGCGGCGTAGTGTGCGGTGTCGATGACCAGACGCTTGGAGGTCTGGGTTACCGGTCAGCGTCGGCGAACCCACGGTAGTCGCGTGTCCAGACCAGATCACCGCCAACTCGCCATCGCCTTCGGCCAGCAGCTCAAGCACCACCGCCAAGCCGCCGGCCTCACCCAACACGAGCTCGGCGAGCGCGCCGGGCACAACCGTTCCCACATCGGAGACCTCGAGAGCGGTAGATTCGTACCAACGCTCTCCACGGCCTACCTGCTCGCCTGTGCCCTTGACATTCCGCTGTCGAGGCTGGCGCCAGACGGTCTCTGGCCGGCACCTCCGCCGCCCGCGGTCGCCAGGGAATGACGGCGCTTGCAGCCACACGGCGGTGCTCACCACGCATCAGGATTCAACATCGTGGACCACGTACACGTCGTAGATGTCCGCCACCATGAGCATCGGCCCGGCCGCCACCTGCGCAAGTAGCGCCGTGGCGTACGGGACGTGGCGGCTACTGGGAATCCGGCTGGGCTGAGGTAGCAGCCGCGGCTCGGTCGCCGCTGTCCGGTACGGCCTCGGCGTCGGGTGAGCCTTTGACGGCGAGGAACTGCGCGAAGCGGCGTGCCAGCTCTTGTCCGGCCATCCCGACGGCGTGGAAGGTGTGGACAGTGCCATCAGCCATGCCGACGGTGACCTCGACCCGTCCATGGTCCAGCTTGCTGTTGGCCCAGCGCACCGCATCGACGGCAATAGCGGGCACCGTAGCGTTGTGGCGCATCGCGTACTCGGCACGCAGATCCAGCACCCACACCACAGCGCCGACGACGCCGGCTACGACGGTAAGGACAAGCGCGAACACCGTCAACGCTATGCCGAGACCAGGGCTGACGGCATGCCCGACGCCGAGGCCAATGGCCCCGAGTCCGAAAGCCGCCAGGACCGCGCCGCCGGAGCTGCGCAATAGCCGGCCACGGTAGGTGCTGTGGTCGATGATGTGCACGCCGGTCTCGACGAACAGCAGCGTGACGGGTGTATCTGCGGTCGTGCGGACACCCGATACCTTCACGGTACGACGATACTCCGACCCCGACCGGCGACCGGCCGACTACCCGTACGCGGTGACGCCTGTCGACCGTCGAAGCGGCTGATCTCCGCTGCCGGAACTCAGCGCGGCGTGGTATTGCCGTCATTGGCGTCCGTCATGCCGGGTTTCGGAGCCGCGGACGCTCAGGGCCCGCATCAGCTGCTCCCGGCCGCGGCTGCCGGACAAGGCCACGGTGCTCAGGTGGGTGCCGAGGCTCGCGCGCCATCTGAGCAGGACCGACGGGGGCAGCAGGACGGCCAGGATCCTGGTCCGTCGCGGTGCGCGTTCGGCGAATGCGGTCCGGACGGCGCCGACCGCGCTGCGCAGTTCCTGTCCGGTGAGCGGGTGGCGGGCGTACCGTGCACGCTCCTCGACCGCGCTGAGCAGGTTGACGCTCTCCTGTGCCTTGTCGCGGAGCCGTTCCTCGGTGACCAGGCGCTCGACCGTCGCGCGCGGCGTCTCGGCCGCGTCGGTCGGGACGTTGTAGTCGACCATCAGGTCGATCAGCTCGTCCCACGCCTTGTGGGCGTCGGAGCGGGCCCGCGCGTATGACTGGTCATCGGCTGGCATGGGCACCACTTCGATGCCGCCCGACGAACCATACGAAACGGGCATCGACGGGCCGGCCACGGCGAACGCGAGGCGCCTGGACCGGGTGCGGTTGCGAGAGATCGCCGGGCTCAGCAGCAGCAGGAGCAGCAGCAGGCCACCGCCGGCCCAGGGGAGCACCATCAGGGCCGTCTGCCTGACGTTGTTCCCGGATGTCTGCGGGCCGCTGTCGACCGTGCCCGGGTTGTTGCCCTGGTCGTTGCCGGGCGCGGTGGCGTTCGCGGACGGGTCGGTCTCCGGGACGCCGCCTGGCCGGTTCGGCAGGTCGTCATCGGTGGCGGTGTCGTTCGCCTGCGGCAGGTAGGACGGGGTGACCGAGCCGCTGATCGAGGCCGCTGGGGTCGCGTCGAACGGCAGCCAGCCGTAGCCGGGGAAGTACACCTCGGTCCAGGCGTGCAGGTTGAAGTTCGTCAGCGTCATCGTGTCGCCCTGACGTGCACCTCCGCGGGCAAAGCCGAACGCGACTCGCGACGGGATCCTCGCCTCCCGCAGCATCCAGCCGAACGCCGCCGCGTACTGCACGCAGTAGCCCCGCTTGTTCTCAAGGAAGCCGGCAATCTTGGTACCGCCGGTGTTGGGGCCGGTAGTGAGGTCGTAGACGAAGCCGTTCGACGGCGAGAAGTGGTCCAGGATCGCCTTGACCTTGTCGTACTGCGTCGTCTTGCCTTTGATCAGTTCGGCGACCGTGTTCTTGACGACGGGGTTCGCCGGCGCCGCGAGCACGTCCCTGAGCGCTGTGTCGTTGGGGTTCAGCGACCCGGCCTTGCGCAGATCCTGGTCGGTGATGTCTGGCCGGAGGTATTCGACCGTGTACTGCTGCTTCGCTGTCGTCTGCTTCTTGGAGTACACCACCGCAGTCTTCTGGTCGAACGACCAGCTGTTGTCGATCCGCTCGATCCTGGTCGGCCAGGTGTATATGGGCAGGAAGGAGATGGCCAGCTCGTTGGTGACCTCGATGTTGGCCTTGTACGAGGTCGTCTTGACCGACGAGTCCCAGCTCGGGCCGGCCAGGTCCGAGCCGACCGGCTTGCCATCGGTGATCGGCCGGGCGTTGAAGCCCTGGTTGGTCAGCTGCTCCAGCACGTTGAAGCGCAAATAGAACGGGTTCTTGTCGTTCACGTTGGTCACCTTGACCATCTCGAACGCTTTGTCCCGGTTGAGTTGTCCTTCGAGCAGGGCGAGCATGCTCACCGAGCGGCCGTTGCCGCCCTGGCCGCCGCCGGCCCCGGTGCCGAAGCGGTCGAGGAGGCCGGCGGGCATCGCGAACGGGATGAGCGGCACCAGTACCGCCGCGATCACACCGACCGTGCCGAGGCGCAGGCCGGCGACGGCGAGCGGTGACGGCTCCCACAGGTCGACGTCGCGCCCGTCGCCGGTGAAGCGGCGGCCGAAGC
>NZ_JBEXCY010000018.1:0-66232 GCF_040605515.1 Dactylosporangium sp. NPDC005572
GGTCCGTCGCTACGACCGCTACGCCACCCACTTCGCCGCGTTCGCCACCATCGCCCGCACCCTCATCTGCTACCGCAAACTCCTCAAACACCCCAAATGAGACACGGTCTAAGGGTCTGCAGAGGAATAACTGCTTTGGTCTTTATTGATGTGTGTGCTGCTGGGTCAGCGGGTATGCCGCGAAGGCTGGTCGCCCGTCGTCGAGACAGCCGGCAATCCCCGCACCGCCCAAGCCTTCGAGCGGCAACTCCCCCACGCAACTCAACGCTGACACACCAGGTCCGGTCGCCGGCCCTGACCGCTACGGCTCGCGGCGGCGCCGGTTCGCCAACCGGGCATATACCTCGCCGACGGCCTCCGCCCCGGCGGCGTCGAGCTCGGCGCGGCGGCGCAGATACCACCACCAGCGCAGCAAGACCACCAAAAGCCCGGCCAGGGAAACAGTGACGGCGAACGAACCGGCAATCCACAGCGCCCGGCCCAGCCAAACCGGCCCTGATGGCACACCAGTCACCTCGAGGACCAGGACCGTCGCCCCTGCCGCTGCCAGCACTACGAACAGCCCGGTCGCGAAATACCACGCCGAGCGCGCCAGCTCAGCGCGGATATGTGCGGTGTGGTCTGGTCGGTACACCCTCCGAGCCATACCGGCAGCATGGCACAACCGCGCCCGGCCTTGCCGCCCACCGACGGCGGACCGCCTGGCCGGCCCGCCACCTCCGGCCACGCCACCCTCGCCGTGAGCTCAAACATCTACACCTCCGTCCTCCTCGAGTTCAACCGCGCAGACGCCGACTCGGTCAGCGAGCTGGTCCCCCAAGCGGCGCGCCGCCCTGTAACGGCACCGCACAGCCACGCCAGACCCGCCGAGCCGGAACGACGGTCCGGATCGCCGCTGCACATGGCGAAACAGGCCCCTCCCAACTGGAGGGGCCAGGTTCGTCGTCAATGCCGACGCCACCATCGCGCTCCCAGCCGCCCAGCTCTACCGACAACGCCCCACCAGTCACGAATCCGCGGCCCCACCAACGATGGCCTCGCAATTGCGCTTCGCACCCATGTGCCAATGGCAGGTGTCGTGCCAATGGCAGGTGTCCACCGTCGCTCAGCTCTCGGCCAGACCATCGCCCGCCCAGTCGACCGTTTGGGCATCGGGCCCGGCGGGTGGAGCGTCGTTCGGTGGAGCGTCGTATGCGTCGAGGAATGCCCGTGCCCATTCCACGTGGATACACGGGAACGGGGCCAGACGAGCCCACGATGCCAGGCATCCCTCGCAGATCCCGTCACGGGCGGTATGAACCGTCACGATCCGCCCCGCCTCAGCGCGCGATCGTGGCGGCCCGTAGTCCTTCACCGGGTGGTGTTCCCATTGAGCGCCCCGGGCGTTTCGCCGGTACTGCCGGCCAAGGGCGGCAGTGGCATGGTCAGGGCGTAGCAGCCCCAACCGCCGCTGGTCACCCGGGCACGAGCCCGGCCGCTGCCACGGGACGCGCCGGTCGTGCCGATCCGGCCGAGCAGGCCGTCACGATCGAGCCAGTTCAGATGCGCTCGTAGTGTGCTCGGCCGAACTTGTGCCGCATCGAGCACCGCGTTCACGGCGGCCGGGTCGAGTTGCACGATCAGCGACCCCGGCCGGCGTGCGAGCCGCACCAGTGCGGACCTGATCAGCGGCGCCGATCCGGTCGGCCGGTACAGGCGCGCTGACTCGCGCCACACGGTGCAGTAGTCGTCCGCGTCGTCGACGACATGGCCGACCGGCAGGTCGAGCACGTCCGCCAGATGGGCATCGCCGACCACGAGCCGCAACCGCCCGGGCCCGCCGCCGTGGTGCACCGACCACGGCCACCGCCGCTGTGCCTCGGCCACCAGGTCCCGCGGTCCGGACCGGTCCAGCCACGCCGGGAACTGCCGCGGCTGCACACCACCACCCCCGACGCCCCCGACGCCCCCGGCACCGGTGCGGGCTGCCGACCCGGCTGGCGACGCCGGCCACGGGGCGCCCCGGTGCAGCACCTGTTGCGTGCAGCGGCGCGCCCGGAAGTACCTGACGATGAAGTCGGTCGCAACGACGGCGTCGAACGGCTTGCACGAGAACACGTTGATGAACGCCCGACCGGTGTGCTCCGCGAAATGGGCCGTGATGCTCGATGTGGTGATGAGCTGCACGAGGGAGTAGCCGGCGGCGGCCGGGTTGTCCAGCGCGAAGCGCTCAACCACCGGATCGCCGTAGGCCTACATCCCGATCGTGTCGACCAACTCTGCCGCGAACCGGCGGATGACCTGCCCGTCACTGATCAACGCCCGGTCGCACCCGTCCAAGTCCAGCACCAGCTCCACACCCCACGCAGCGGCGGCCGACACCGGGTCCGGTGTGTGGGCTCCGGTCGGGTTCAGCGGTCCGGTCACGCTGCCCGCACCCCGTTCACCGTGTGACCCCGCGGCGTCACGTACACCCAGTACGTCTGGGTGTCGGCCCGGACAGCCTCGAACCCGCTGTCCGGGCCGCCGGCGAGCCGGGTCAGCGCCACCTTCACCAGCCGCGCGAGATCGTCGTTGCACCGGCAGAAGTCGAGGCTGATCACCCCGCCGTGGGCGGCTGCCTGCCGGTACATGCGGGTGATCAGTTCCAGGAACGTGGTCGAGTCAGCTTCGTTGGCGATGCAGACAAACCCGCAGTACCACACCTGCCCCGCCGCGTACTGCTCCGGATAGCGTGCCGCGAAGTACGCCGGGCTGACCAGCGGCATCGACTCCAGGACGTTGGTGTACGTCGCCAACCCGACCAGCTGGTCATGATCGTCGAAGACCCGCCACTTCTCCACGTTGCCGTCCTGGCACACGTAGTGGAACTCCGCCCGTGTCATCAGATGCCGCTGCACGGCCCGCGTATTCAGCGCGGCGAACCGCTGCTCATACAACGCCCACGCCGTCTCGGCCTCCTCGCCGCTCAGCAGCCGTTTCACGTCCACCTTCGTCATACCCCTTCGGTCCTCCCCGTTGATGTCGCCTCCTGCACCGGCGTCACGTGCTGTCCTCCCCGATGAATTCCTTGCCCGATCCCTCATCGGTGCTCTCATCAGTGCTCTCGTTGGTTGTCTTGCCGGCGTGCCCGGTGATTGCCTCGGTGATTGCTTCGGTGGGGCCGGCCGTCGCCGCCGTCCGGGAACGTGGCTGCCCGCCCCTGCTGCGCAGCGTGACACCGGCCTCCTTGAGCAGGCGCCGGGCCGCGTGGTAGGGGATCCCGGCCTTCGCAGCGACCATGCGAATCGACACGCTGTCGGCGTACAGCGCCACCACCTCCGCCGCCTCGACGTCGACCCGCGCCGCAGGCTGCCGACCGGAAGGCCGTAACGGCGTCCCCGACTCCACGAGAATCGTGTGCACACGCCGGAACGGCAGCCCCGTCCGAGCACTGATCTTGCGCATCGCCATACCACCCACGTAGCGGGCCACGACATCGCTCGTGAACGCCGCCCGCTGGGCCGGTGACAGCCGCTCCCACACCCGCGCGCCCGCGCGGAACTGCGCAACGTCACCGACCACACCCAGTCCCCCGCCCACAGCCCCGCACACAGCCCCGCCCTGCGGGTCGCTGACCGGGTCGCTGACCGGGTCAGACCGAGGTGTCGACAGCGGCACGGCGGTCAAGGGTGGAGTCGGCATGGTCAGCGCGTAGCAGCCCAGCCCACCACCTGCGGCAGGCCGCAGCCGGCCGAGCATGCCCCCACTGTCAAGCCGCGCCAGCAGCTGCCGCGCCATCCCCGACCGTATCCAGCCACCCGCGAGCACCGCCCCGGTCGTGTCCGCATCCAGCTCGACAATCAACGCACCCGGGCGCCGTCCAGTCCTCGCCAGAACGGCCGCCAGGTCCGCCAACTCGCCGACCGGCCACCGATGCGACACCCACAGGTGCCACACCCGCGCGTACATGTCCGCGTCGAACACCGGATCACCGACCCTGGCCCCGACCGCCGCAGCCACCTCCGGATCCCCATGGACCAGATACGGCCCTGCCGGCCCCGCCCCACCATGAACGACCGTCCACGGCCACCGACGCGCCGCGTCAGCCACCAGGTCCACCGCCGACACCCGATCCAGCCACGCCGGAAACTGCCGCGCCCGCACCCCACCCGCCGAACCGCTCGCGCCGATCACGTCGCGCCCAACTCCCGCGCCCATCGATGCCGCGGTCAACCCCGCGGTCCAGCTCGTCGTCATCGTGTGCACCCGACCTTCGGGGTGTGCAGGTCCGGCGTGTACGTGCTGGTCAGGATCAGCAGATAGATCTCGTTGCTGTCGGTCGGATCTGGCGGGGTTGTCGTGTCTGGGCGCCGGTGTGTCTGGCTGTGGCTGGCCAGGAGCTGCCCTGTCCGCGGGTCGCGGATCAGCGTCTTGGCGACGGTGAACGGCATCGGCGGCGCGTAGGTCCAGTTGACCCCGAACCCGCTCGGGCCGGCACGGTCCGTGAGCTGCGGGTGCACACTGACGCCGGGCTGGCGGGCAGGCATCCGCAGGATGCCCTGGCAGGTGGCCAGTGGCACGAACCGCTGGCTGTAGAACTGGGCTACCTGTCCGAACGCGTCAAGGACGGCTCCGCGTGGCAGTGGTTCGTGCAGGGTCTGTCGCCGTAGGGCATCGGGGTCGCTGGACAGCGGGCCGTCGAAGGGGCCGAGGTCGTCGCCGGTCTGGTCGATGATGAGCTGGCAGCCGTGGGTCTCGTCGAGCTCGACGGCGCGGTGGCTGGCCCGGCCGGTGGGCCACAGCTGGGTGCGTCGGACCGGCAGCGCGGTGCCGTCCGGGGACGCGGCGGGCGGTGCGGCGAATGAGTCCCAGCTGCGCACGCTGATGCACTCGAATTGGGCTCGGGCCGGGTCGGCGGGGGCGTTGGTCGGCGTGTGCACGCTGCGGGCCGCCCGGGCGAGGACCCCGTGACCG
This sequence comes from Dactylosporangium sp. NPDC005572, assembly GCF_040605515.1. NCBI lineage: Bacteria > Bacillati > Actinomycetota > Actinomycetes > Micromonosporales > Micromonosporaceae > Dactylosporangium > Dactylosporangium sp. NPDC005572. Next base: position 4,936 of record NZ_JBEXCY010000018.1, read on the forward strand.
GTGCCCAGCCAGCCGCCTCCCCGCGGCGCCGGGGTGATCCGGCTACCGTGGCTGGGCCGCATCACGGCCTGACCGGTCATGGCTGTCGTGGCTGTCATGGCAGCAGCTCCGCGCAGGTGACGGCCCGCACGGCGCCCGTGGGTGCCGGACGCCGCCGGTACCTGGCCCCGACCTGGCGGCGGCAGACGAGGTCGTGCCCACGGCAGGTCTGCTCGAGCACGAGCCTGGCTTCCGCGCGTTCGGCGAACCGCTGTGGTGTATGGGCAGGGGGTAGCGCTGGTATGGCGTCGCGGAAGCGTTGGCGGGCCTCGTCGTGACGGCCGCAGGCGGCCAGCATCGCGGTCAGCCGATACACGTAGAACAGCCCGGCCGGGTCGGCAGTGTCGTGACAGGGCTGCCATGCCTGCCACACGGCGGTCAGGTGGGCGATCGCCTCCGTGCAGCGGCCCGCGGCGTGGGCGGCCAGGTCGGCCAACGCGCCAGCGCGGCAGGCGCCGTCGAGGTCGGTGCTCGACAGTGCGGCGACCACGGTGCTGTGAGAGTCGTAGGCATCAGCGTGCTCACCGCGGACGGTGTGCACCGCGGCGAGCAGCCGCGCCGCCCGCAGCACGATCGGGTGCCGCAAACCGCCGAGCTTCACGGCCGCGTCCTGCGCGTAGCCGCACCACGCCACCGCCGCTAGGGGCGCGTCGTCGCCGCGCAGGTACAGCCGCGTCCACAGCAGCGCCGCCTCGACCAATGCCCAGCTCGCCGGCGCGGTGTACGGATCCTGTGCGGTCAGCACCACTGCCAGCGCTGCGGCGGCTGCCGCATGGTCACCGGCACGCCAGGCGGTCTGCGCCTCGCGCAGGAGGGCAGCGTCATCGCCAACGGGCACGCCGATCATATGGCGGCCACGACGCCGTAGCAGGCGACGTCCTCGTCCGGCGGCGGGTACTGCTCGCCGGGGTCGGGCCGCCATCGCGCGACCGACACCAGCTGCGACCCGGACCGGTCAATCGGCACGGTTCGTTCGGCCATGCCCGGTGCTGGGGCGGGGTCGACGGTATGCAGCCCGGCGACGAAGCCGGCGACCTGTTCACGGGACCACGGCCGGAAACGGACCTCGTTCTCTCTCTGCAGGGCCGGGATCCGGGCCGCGGTGTCGCCGGTCGCGTAGTCCGTGGTGGCGTGGCTGAGCACGAGGTAGCTGCCCGGCGCGAGCGCGGCACGCAGCACAGCGACCGCGCGAGCTGCCTCGTCGTCGTCCAGAAAGTGCAGGACGGCGACCAGGAGCACCCCGACCGGCCGGGACAGGTCGATGGCGTGGTGCAGGCCGGGGTTGTCCAGGATCGCTGCCGGGTCACGCAGATCGGCCTCGACGTAGGCCGTTGCCCCATCCGGGTGGCTGGTGAGCAACGCCCGAGCGTGGGCCATGACGAGCGGATCGTTGTCAACGTAAACAACCCGGCAGCCAGACACGATGCCCTGCGCGACCTCGTGGGTGTTCGGTTCAAGTGGGAGCCCGACACCGAGGTCGAGGAACTGCCGGACGCCGGCGCCCCCGGCGACGTAGGCGACCGAACGGTGCAGAAACCGGCGGTTCTCGACCGCAGCGCACCGCACGTGCGGAAACACGGCGGCGATCGCGTCGCCGGACTCGCGGTCGGCGGCGAAGTGGTCCTTCCCACCCAGCCAGTAGTTATACCGCCTCGCGGGATGCGGAACTGTGGTGTCGATCCGGTAGGCCGTCGTTGCGGGACCGTCGGCCGGTGGGGTCACGCTCGGCATGACGGCATCCCGCTCTCGGCGGCGTGGCTGGCGGTGCGGTGGCTGCGGCGACCTCGGCGGCAGGTCGTTGCGACGGCGTCGTTGGCCGCGCTCGTGGCCTCCGGGGCTATCGGTGTTGCCTCAGCGGTGATCATCGGCAGTGGCTCCATCGTCGACGGGTTGGGCAGGTCGAGCGGGTCGAGCGTCGCGGTGGCAGCGTGGGACATGCTCCGGGTCATGCCGCGTTCTCCGGGCTGGTTCCGGCCGGCCGATGGCAGCGGGTCAGGGTGCCGACGTGCCGGTATCCGGCGCCGTCGCGGATCGCTGCCAGCGAGCAGTCGGTGCCGCCGCACGCTGCGTCCAGCGCCGGCAGGTACGTCGGCGGGCGGTTGAGCAGCAGTCCGGTCCAGGTGGACGGTGATGCCGCCGGCATCACCGCGGCGTCGGCCCGGATCCGGTTGAGCCAGCGTTCCCCGCCGTCATCGGGAAGCGCGGCCGTGCGTGTGGTGGCGCTGGGGTTGATGTAGGTCATTGCTGCTCCAGTGGATGCGGCGGCGGCTGTTGCTGTGGGACAGGGAGATGGCCGTGGGCCGGGCGCCACCACTCGGTTCGTCCACGTCACGGTGAGGGAACTGTTGGTCACCGCTGCGATGCGGACATTGCCCGGCGCGGGCCGGTCCACGGCCCCGGAGGATGTGGCCGTCGCAGCAGCCGCCGGGCGGGTGGCCGCGACGACGGCCTGATGCTCGCTCGGGGGCCGGGCCATCGCGTAAATCACGGCCGCGCTGACGCTGACAACCGACGGGAAACCGACCACGAGTGTCAGGGCAATCCAGGCGCGACGCCGGCGGGTGGGTCGCCGTCGCGCGGCGCCGGCTGGGGCCACCACGGTCCTGGATGTTGTGGCAGCGCCGGTGACCGCCGGGGTGCGGCGCAGCTGCAGCCGCCGGGTGAGCGGATGGCAGCCGCCCAGCACGGCTGTCGCCGCGGGCAGGGCTTCGTCCAGCAGCCGGTATGCGTGGGTGGTGGCGCCGAGGCGCACGTGCAGGGCGGTGACCTCGTCGACGAGGTGCAGCACGTCGTGGCGGGCCAGGCCACCGGAGTCGGCCAGGTCGGACATGGTCGCGGCGCGGCCTGCCAGGGCCTGCGGGTAGCGGCCGTGTTCGGCGTCGAGCAGGGCCAGTCCGGCGGCGGCGAACTGCCGCGCCCACCACAGGTCATCGTCGTCGTCCGGCAGCCGGGTGACCCGCTGGTAGCAGCCTTCCGCCTGGCCGAGCGTGCGGGTGGTGCCGCAGCAGCGCAGCGCGTCGCCGAGCGCGACCAGCATCAGCGTGGTCTGCCGATCCGTCTCACCGCGCCGGACCGTGAGGTCGGCGGCCTGCTCGGCCAGCAGTTCGACGGCCTGGTCGACCTGGCCGAGGTGCAGCAGTGTCAGACCGAGATAGCGGGCGGCTGCATCGGCGATGTCGTGATCGACCGGGGTGACGTCCCAGACTGCTCGACGCAGTGCGTCGAGCTCGACACGGGCGCGGTCGTAGTCAGCGTCGACGAACCAGCGAACCGCGGCGCGCAGGTCGTGGCTGGTCACCGCCGCCCGATGGCGAGCTGCGTTGCGCTGTCCGGTCATCGCGGCCATGCCTCACCGGCCTCACCGCGCAGGTCCCGCACGAGCCAGCGCGGGACAACCGGATCACGTGCCGTCAACAGGCTGGCCAGCAGCGCGCAGCACGCGTCATCGGTGGCGGTGCCGGGCTCAGGGGGCTGCAGCGCGCGGCCGGGGTGCCCGTCGGGGCGGTGCGCAGCCGGGGAGACCGGGAGCGCGTGTTTGCGCTCGCGGTCTCCCCGGCTTGTGCGCCGCGGCAGGGTCGGCTGCCGGGGCGCGCCCGAGCCGATGGCGCTGGCACCGTTGCGCGTCATTGGACGGGCTCGCTGTTCGCCGTGCCCGCCTGCCCCGCCTGCCCGGTCAGCATGGTCGAGCGGTGGCGTCGCGGTGTGGGCCGGGGCTGGCGGTGCACGGGCCACCACGGCAGGCCGTCGGGCAGCGTCCGCTGTGGTTCCGGCGTCCAGCCGCACGAGTGCAGCAGCCGCACCAGCGCGGGGTCGAACGCTGCGGTGTGCACGGCGGCGGCTGCGGCGTCGAGCGTGCGGTGGTAGGTGGTGAGCAGGGCCACGGCACGGCGGGCGGACGCCAGCCCGGTGCCGGCAGCGGCGAGCAGGATCAGCAGCTGGTCGGGCGTGCCGACTGGCACGGTGCTGTGCAGTGCCTCCTCGAGGAGCGCCCACCGGGCGGCGTAGCCGTCGTCGACGACCACCCGCCGGGTCGCCGCGACGCGAGGCAGACGGGCCGGAGTGCTGCTCCAGGCCAGCACGCCGCCACGATCGTCGAGCATCAGCGCCTCGCCGCCGGCATCGACGACACGCTGGATCACCAGCGCCAGGTCGTCGATCAGCGGGTACACAGCCCGATCGGGGGCAAGCCAGCCGGCGACCACCGGGTGCACGGCGAGCACGTCGGTCAGGCTTTCGGCGGCCATCCTCGCCCAGGCCGGGCCGCCCGGCACGACCATGACCGACGCCGGCGCGGCGGTCACCACGCCGCACCGTCCTGGCCGCCGGGGTGCGGCGGGCGCCGCATCCACTGCACTGCCAGGCCGGCCGCGGGCTGGTCCACCCGGTGCGGCTGGTATCCGGTCGCGGTCAGCAGGCGACGCCCGACAGGGTCAATGGCGAGCGCGTGCGCGGTACCGAGCGTCGCGTCGAGGTACTGGTGATGGACGTCGAGGAGCTGCCGGGCGACGCCCTCGCGCTGGGCGTCCGGGTCGGCGCCGACGGCGATCAGGTACGCCGGCGCAGCCGTGGCCTCGGGCAGAACCGCGCTGGGGTAGAGCACGGAGGCGAGGGTGTCGAGTCCGGGTGCGTCGGCGGTGGCGGCGCCCAGCTCCAGCAGCGCCGTGTCGATGGCATCGTCCGCGGTGTCCGGACCGTCTGGCGCACGGTGCGGGTGGTACTGGGGCGGGCCTGACGGCGGCTGCTGCGCGGGCAGCCAGATGGCCGCCCCCGCTCCGGTGGCGTGCAGGTACACCGCCCCGTGCACGCACGCCCAGCCGGCCAGGCCGGCGAAGGCCCGGCGCAGCACCGCGTTGCGGGCGATGCGGTTCCCGGCCAGCAGCACGCGCAGGGGCGTGTCCGCGAACGCCGTAGCCAGGACGTCGGCGACAGCGGTGATGTCAGTGGCATCGGCTGCAGCCGCGCGGCGGACACCGGCCGGCTGCGGGACCTCCGGGGGTGTGCGCGGGTGTGCGCTCGTCATGGCAGGAACTCCCGCCAGGTGCGGGCCCGGCGCAGCGGGTGGTCCGGGGCACCGCCACCGGGCCGAAGGGCGCGGACCAGCTCACGCAGCGGGTCGAAGGCGCCGGCGAGGCGGCTCGGTGGACGGGTGCTGCGGCAGAGCCCGGCGTGGCGCTGATGTGAAGTGGTCAGCCACTCGACACTCAGCCGAGCTGGAACGCGGCCACCAGGGCTCACCGGTGTGCGGTAGGCGCGCCAGGCCTGCACGGTGCGGCGAGCCGCCTCGTCGTACCGGCCGCAGGCGTCGAGCATCGCGGCCAGTTGGAGCACCATCGCGACGCTGTCGAGGTCGGCATCGCCGTACTGTCGCCGCCACTGCCGCCACGTCCGGGTGAGCCCGGCGATGGCGGCCGGGCAGTGTCCGGCGGCATGTTGGGTGATCGCCAGATCCATCCGCGCGGCGAGCACGCCCGGGCTGGCGGGGCCGTCACGGTCGGTGAGCTGCGCGACGATCAGCCGCCGCAGCGTGATCGCCGCGTCATCGAGGCGGTACGCGGCCAGGACCCGGGCCAGGGTCCGGGCAGCGTCGACGGTGCGCTCGTCGTAGACGCCGAACACGTCGGTGCTGGCCTGGTGGGCGTAGCGGGCCCAGCGCAGGCTCTGCCAGTTCCCATGCTCGTGCGCGTGGAGCGTTTCGGCGTAGAGCCGGGCGGCCGCGTTCAGGTCCGGCCGCGGTGGGGCCGTGATGGGGTCAACGCCGAGCAGCGCGGCGCGCAGCAGGGCCACGGCCGGTTGCCGGCGGCCGTGCGCTAGCTGGGCCTGGGCCAGGGTGGTCAGCGACCGGGTGGCGCAGGCTGGTACCTGCTCGGACGCGCGATCCGGTACCGCTGGCGGCTGGCTACTGATCATCGCGGTCCTCCGTCCTGCCGTGGACGCTGCTGTGCTGGTGTCGTCGGCGTTTGCTGTGCGGGGCGGCCTTTCGGCCGCATCTGGACGTTGGCGGCCTGCAGCACCCGGTGGGCGGTGCCGTAGGCGCAGCCCATCTGCCCGGCGACCTGGCGGATCGACAGTCGCTGCTCGACGTAGAGCTGCACCATCTCCCGCTGGATGGCCGGCGCGTCCCACGACCGCCCACCACCGCCGGTCCCGTCAGCGGGTGTGGCCATCGGTGTTGCCCTCGCTGCTGGCGCTGCGGCCGTGGGTGTCGGCGTGGTCCGTCCCGGCCAGGGCCACGCGCCGGTCCCGGCGTGCAGGCTCGGCGAGGTCGTGAACCGCGGATACCGGGCCGTCATCGCAGCCCAGATTCCGCGGCGCCGGTCAGTTGCGCTGCGTCGTCGGCCGGCACACGATCAGCCGCCGCCGTCGCGGTCGGGCCGGACACGCCGAGCAGTGCCTGCAGGTGCTGGCGGGGTCCGTCCTGGTCCAGGTCCCTGGCTGGGGCCGTCATGGCGATGTGTCCGCGGTCGAGCACGATGATCCGGTCGGCGAGCGCGGTGGCGACGGTCAGGTTTTGCTCGGCGACCAGGACAGCGAGGCCGTCGGCAACCAGTCCGCTGAGGGCTTGGGTGAGCTGGGCGATGACGGCGGGGGCGAGTCCTTCGCTGGGCTCGTCGAGGATCAGTAGCCGTGGTTGGGTGAGCAGGGCACGGGCCAGGGCGAGCATCTGCTGTTCGCCGCCGGAGAGACGCTGCGCCGGGTGGGGCAGTCGCGCAGCGAGGGCGGGCAGGAGGTCCAGGACCCGGTCGACGGTCCACGCCTGGGTCCGTGCCTGGCTGGGCGTGTCGGCGCCCCGGTGGGCGGCGAGGGCGCAGACGAGGTGCTCGCGGACGGTGAGGCCGGTGAAGATCCGGCGTCCCTGGGGCACGAGCGCGATCCCCGCCCGCGCAGGGAGGTGTGGTCGGCGGGTGGGGAGTGCTCGGCCGTCCCACTCGAGCCGGGTCGGGGTCTGCACGGGTTGGAGCCCGGCGACGGTGTTGAGCAGCGTGGTCTTGCCGGCGCCGTTGCGGCCGAGGACGGCGACCGCTTCGCCGTCGTGGACGTCGAGGTCGACCTTGTCGAGGACCGGAGCGCCGTGGTAACCGGCGCGCAACTGCCGCACCCGCAGCAGCACCGGACCTGGCGAGGTGCGAGGCGCCAGCCGTTCGGTGCCGTTGGCGTTGGCGGTGGCGTTGGCGGTGGCGGTGGCGGTGGCGGTGGCATTGGGGTGGCCGCCGGGGTTGAGGTAGGCGTCGCGGACGGCGGGGTCGGCGCGGACCTGGTCGGGGGTGCCGGTGGCGAGGTGGTGGCCGTGGTGCAGGACCGTGACGGTCTGGGCGAGGGACCAGATCAGGTCGAGGTGGTGGTCAACCAGCAGGATGGTGGTGTCGGCGCCGAGGTTGGTGAGCAAGGTGGTGAGTTGGCCGATCTGGGCGGGGTCGAGCCCGGCCGAGGGCTCGTCGAGCAGCAGCAGCCGCGGCCGTTGGGCCAGGGCCATCGCCAGCTCGAGTCGCCGCTGCAGCCCGTAGGACAGCTGCCCGGCCGGCGTCCTGTTGTAGTCGGTGAGCCCGACCGCGTCGAGTACCTGCGCCACGCCGTCCGCGTGCTGCGGCCCTGAGATCGGCCCTGGGATGTCGCCCCGGCCGGGCATGGCGGCCAGCGCGAGATTCGCCGCCACCGGGAGCCGCTGGAACACGGCCGGGTGTTGGAAACTGCGGCCTATGCCGTGCCGGGCCCGCAGTCGGGCCGGTAGGCGGGTGACGTCGCGTCCGTCGACGATGATCGTCCCGGTGGTCGGCGTCAGCGTCCCGGCGATCAGGTTGAGCAGGGTGGATTTGCCTGCGCCGTTGGGGCCGATGAGGGCGTGGCGGGCCCCGGCCGGCAGATCCAGGCTGAGCTCGTGCAGGGCGGTGAGTCCACCGAAGCGTCTGCTGACCCCGTCCAGGCGCAGCATGCTCGTCGTCTTTGCCGCGGTCGTGGCCGTCGTCATGGCCGTCGTCATCGCTGTCGGCTCCGTTTCCAGGTGGCCAGTCGGTCGGTGATGGCAGGCTGGTAGGCCACGACCAGGAACGCGAGGCCGAGCAGTGCGGGGGCGTGCCCGCCGGTGGGGGTGCCGAGCAGATCGCGGACGGCGACGACGAGCACGGCGCCGGCCACGGCGCCGCGCATCGTGCCGAGCCCGATCGCGGCGGCCAGCAGTGCCATGGCGGACATGTCCAGGCCGAGGTCGGCCGGGGACAGGTAGCCGTGCGCCGCGACGAGCAGGGCCCCGCCGGCGCCGGCGAGCGCTCCGGCGCAGACGAACCCGGCGAACAGGTGGCGGTTGACGTGGTAGCCGAGCGCGGCGAGCCGGGCCTCGTGGTCGGCGGCGGCGCGCAACGCGAGAACCAGGCGGCTGCGCAGCAGCACCGCGACCACGACCACGAGGATGAGGAAGCAGCCAAGCAGGTACAGGTAGGCGTAGCCGTCGCTGCGCAGCGGTGGGGTGCCCGGCCAGACGGTGACCGGTGGGGTGTGCAGGCCGTCGTCGCCACCAGTCACGGATGACCATTGCGCGGCGATGGTGCGAGTCAGCTCGGCAACGGCGAAGCTGGCCATGAGGAACAGCACGCCGCGAGTACGCAGCAGCAGCGGAGCGGTCACCGCGGCGGCGACCGCCCCCGCAGCGGCGGCGACGGCCAGCTGCACCAGGCCGTTGCTCACACCGCCGACAGTGGCGAGGAGCGCGGCGGTGTAAGCACCGACGCCGAGGTAGGCGGCCTGGCCCAATGACGGCAGCCCGGCGATACCAGTGAGCAGCTGAGTGCTCATCGCCAGGACCGCAAGGACAATCGCGGTGGAGGCGATCGACACGGTGTACGCATCCGCGACGAACGGCAAGGCGAGCGCGGCGAGCATCACGGCTGCACCGAGCAGCAGCTGACGGCTGCGCCAGCGGGGATACCGGTGGACGGGTGCCGCGGCCGGTGTCGTCTGGGGTCGGGTGGTGGTCATGCCGGCTGCACCGCCGTGCGGCTACGCGAGACGAGGACGGTGAGCAGGACCGCGAACAGGGCGAACGGGGCCAGGGTGGGGGCGGCGAGCACCCCGACGGTCTGGACGAGGCCGACCAGCAGCGCGGCAGCGAGGGTGCCGGTGATCGACCCGGCCCCGCCGATACTGCTGGCGCCCCCAATGACGACGACGATGAGAGACAGGACAAGGACGGTGGTGTCCGCGCCGGGGGCGGGCCCGATGAGGGGCGCGGCCAGCACACCACCGGTGACGGCGAGGACGCTGCCCGCGGCCATCGCGGCGGTCTGCACGCGGCGGGTGTTGACCCCGGTCGCTGCGGCCATCCCGGGGTCGGCCACAGTGGCGCGTAGTAGCACCCCGTACCGGCTACGGGCGACGGCCAGGTGCAGGGCGAGCGCAACGGCGGCGGCGACGGCGATGAACAGCAGGCGGTAGACGGGGTAGCCGTGCCGGCCCAGGTCGAGGCTGCCGGCGAGGATGTTCGGTGGGTTGACGGGGACGGGCGCACCACCGAAGACGGTGTAGCCGTCCGCGGCCAGGTAGGCGATGCCGAGCGTGGCGAGGGCCTGGTGCAGGTGGCCGTAGCCGGTCAGCGGCCGCACCGCGGCCGCGAGGGCCGCGCCGCCGCCGACGCCAACGACGACGCCGACGACGAGCGCGACCACCAGCCCGACCAGGCTGCCGTGACTGAACAGGTAGGCCAGGTAGGCCAGGTAGGCCCCGGCGAGGTAAAGGCTGCCGTGGGCGAGGTTGAGGACGTCCATCACGCCGAAGATCAGCGTGAGGCCGGCCGCGACGACGAACAGCGCCAGCCCGAAGGCCAGGCCGTCCAGCGCGGTCACCGCGTACGCCGTCACCGCACACCCCGATATCCACGGGTGTGCAGGGCCACGGCAGGTTGCGTCGATGCGCGCCCCCGCCGTTGCCCCGCACGTGCGGGCAGCAGGGTGGTGGCGGCAGCGTCGCGGTGCACGTCCATCGTGGTCGTCCTCACGCTGAAACTCCTCGAGTTCAGTCCGTGGCAGCAGCGTTGATTACTGCTTGGGGCGGCGGCCGATCGTGGTGAACATCCAGTAGCAGTACGCGAGGGTCTGCGGGTCCTGCATCGCCTCGCGGAACAGCTCCAACTGCTCGACGCTCATCCCCCGGCCCAGCAGCGCGTCGTGCAGCTGGTAGGAGTTGCTGACGTGCAACAAGTTGCCGGCGCCGCCGCCCGCCCACAGCCGGTTGTGCACGGTCGTGTCGACGTCGACCAGCCCGGCGGTGCGCATGGCGAGCGGGGCGCGGCGGGCCCAGCCGACGTCGGCGCCGTTGGCTTCGAGGGTGGCGAGCAGTCCGTCCTGGAAGGCGTTGAACGCGTCGGCGACCTGCGGGCTGGGGGCGTGCACGAGCATGTTGCGGTCGGTGGCGTCCCAGTCCGACACGACCAGCACCCCGCCGGGCTTGAGTGCGGCGACGAGCCGGTCCAGGACGGCGTCGCGTTCGGCGAGGTGTAGCAGCAGCAGGCGGGTGTGGATGAGGTCGAAGGAGCCCGTCGGCAGATCGATGGTGCGCACGTCGCCCTGCTGGATGGTGATGTTGTCGCCGCCGGTGACGTGGCGGGGGTCGAGGTCCAGGGCGGTGACGTGGCCGGTCGGGCCGACCTGCCCGGCCATCCACGCGGTGATGGTGCCCCGGCCGGGGCCGACGTCCAGGCAGCGCCGCCCATCGGTGATGCCGGCGCGCAGCAGCATGTCGGTGCTGTGCTCGTCGAGGATGTCGGCGAGGATCTGCAGCTGGTTGGGGCCTTGCCGATCGGCGTTGTCGAACGTGTATGCCGACGCTTCGTCGACGGGGCCGGTCGTTGTGACCGTCATCGGGGTGACCTCCGAGTTCGATGCCAAAGGGGCTGGGTGGTGGTGGCTATGCGCCGAGGGTGGTGAGGGTTTGCACGACGACGTTGGCCCGGCCGCGGCCGTCGGTGCGGACCTGCCGCAGGTACCAGGGCTGGATCGGTGAGTGCTGCTCGCCGTAGCGCCACTGCCCGCGAGGGCTGTCGACCTGGCCGAGCTTGCCGATCGCCGTGTTGATCGACGCGCTGGTCGGGTTCGGCCCGGCCGCGGCGATGGCCCGGTCCAGCACCAGCGCGGCGTCGTAGGCGGTGACGTTGTACAGGTTGGGAATGGCGTCGTACTTCTGCTGGAACGCCGTCGCGAAGGCTCGGTTGGGTGGATTGTCGAGGTCCGGGGCGTAGTTCAGCGACGAGTAGATCCCGTCCGCCGCGGGCCCTTGCGCGCCAAGGACCGCGCCCTCGACGGTGAACCCGCCCGCGTACAGCGGCAGCCTGCTCTGCAGACCGGCCTGGGCGTACTGCTTCACGAAGTCGATCGCGTTCGTGCCGCCGTAGAACGCGAACACCGCTTTCGCGTCGGCCGGGATGGCGTTGAGGTAGGGCAGGAAGTTCGTCGTGTTCGGGAACGGAGTGAACGTGGGCTTGCCGTCAGGGTTGGCGAGCTTGCCGCCCCCGGCCACGAACGGGTCGACGAACCCGGCGATCTGGCCCCGACCACCGAGATAGTCCGGGCCGATCACATACACCGGACCCTTCACGCTCGTACGGACGTAGTCGGCGATCGCGGCGCCGGCGTCGCGGTTCTGCCAGGACGTATGCCACGTGTACGTCAGGTCCTTGAGATTCTCGGGCCGGCCGCCCGTGGCGACGAATGGGATCTTGGCCTCGGTGGCGGCCGGCTGGACCTCCTGCACCGCGTCGGAGCTGATCGTGCCCACTACCACGGACACCCGGTCCTGCTCGATGAGCTTCTTAGTCCCGGTCCGAGCGGCCTGTTTACCGTCGCCCTCGTCGACGACCGTGGCGACGATGTCGTGCCCGCCCAGCTTGCCGCCGTGGGTGTCCAGATACAGCTGCCAGCCACGCGCGAAGTCGTCCCCGACCGTCTTGTAGACACCCGTCTGCGGCCATATCAGTCCGATGTGGATAGGGCCGCCGCTCGCGGCGGCGTCGCCGCCCAGGCTGGAGCCCGAACAGCCCGCCAGGAGCACCGCGGCGGCCAGGGTGGCCAACGCAGCGGGTAGAGCTCGTCGTCGCTTCACGGGGATGGTCCTCGCTTTCAGTGTTTGCGGTGCATTGGGCCGGTTGAGGCTGGGCGCCCAGCCGGACGACATGGCTCCGAGACGGGTGGTCGGCGCTGGAGGAGCAGGCGGCGTGTGTACGCCGTGGCCCGATGTGATGCCGCTGGCATCACCTCGATGACCGGGTGGCAGCACGGCGGCAGATCTCCGCTCATCCACCGGGCACGCTCCGCCTGCGCCGGGTCAGCGCGTACTCGACCAGCGCGACCAGGGACTGCCGGACGTCACCACGGCTGCGGGCGTCGCAGCTCAGCAATGGCACATGGTCGGGAACCCGCAGCGCACGCCGCACCTCAGCGAGGTCGTAGCGGGACGCGTCGGCGAACACATTGAGCACCACGACGTAGGGCACACCGCGGTGCTCCATGTAGTCCACGGCAGCGAAGCAGTCACCCAGGCGGCGTGTGTCAGCCAGCGCGACCGCGCCGATAGCGCCCTTACACAGCTCGTCCCACATGAACCCGAAGCGGTCCTGCCCCGGCGTGCCGAACAGGTACAGGATCAGCGTCTCGTCGATGCTGATCCGGCCGAAGTCCATCGCCACCGTCGTGGTGGTCTTGTCCGGCACTCCCGAGACGTCGTCGACGCCAACGCCCGCCTCGGTCATGACCTCCTCGGTCCGCAGCGGCGTGATCTCGGAAATCGTGCCCACGAAGGTTGTCTTGCCGACACCGAACCCACCCGCCACGAGAATCTTCACCGACGTGACGGGGGCGGCCGTGACAGTTCGTCCCGAGGAGGCGGCAGCCGAGGGCTGCAGGCCGATTGCGTGAGGGGCCATGATCCGCAGTCATGCCCGGTGGGGCTGGCGCGGGTTCGGAGTGAGAATCCCGCCGACCCGGTCGATCGTCATGGCCATCTCGTAGCTGACCTGACCGAGCTCGCTGTCCTTGCTGGCCAGCACGGTGAGGATCGCCTTGTCGTTGATCGCCATGATGATCAGGAAACCGCCGGCCATCTCCACGACGATCTGTTCCACCGGGGCGGCTTCCATGAACGTGGCCGCACCGCTGGTCAACGAGGCCAGGCCGGACGTGACCGCCGACAGCTGGTCGACGTTCGGCAGGCCAGGACTTGCGGCCCTCGGTAGCCCATCCCCCGAGACGACGAGGGCGTGCGTGATGCCTCTGACCTCGCAGAGTTGCTTGAGCAGGAATCCCACATCGGTGTCTGTCATCGCAGGTCGTCCTTCACGAGATGGTGGTCTGGCGTCGGCCGGCCTGGCCGAGCCCGGCTTGGAACGCGGACATCTGTCGCCGAAGCCTGTTCGGATCCCGTTGAACCGGAATCGGTTCCGCGTCTTCCTCGGACGGTGGCGTAAAGTGCTGGCCGGGTTGACGCACGGGCAGGCCGCCCTCTGTGGTCTGGGCGGTAGCGTCCGTGTCCGCTGCGGCGTTGCGGCGGCCCGGAGCCCCAACCAACACGAGTTCGGCGGTGACGGCGTCCGGATCGGGCCGGGTCTCGGGGTTGAACCATGCACTGCGGGCGGTGGTCAGCTCGTGGAAGATGACCGGCTCGACCGTCGGCCCTGCCGACCCCGCCGGCAGCGGCCATGTAGCCGGAGGCCCCACCGGCAGAGCCGCAGCGACCGCGGCGACCTCGGCTGACGGTGCGTGCACCGGCATCGGCAGGACGGTGAACAGCGCACCAGGGATCGTCATGTCCACGCGGGTCCCACGGTGTGCCGCCGCCCGAAGTTCGATCTTGATCCCGAGCCGCTGGGCGATCATCCCGACAACAGGCAGCCCCATCCGCTCGGCGGTCTGGTGGTCCATCGGCGGGTCCGCGATCCGGCGACGGGCCGTCTCCAGACCGGTCTCGGTCATCCCAACGCCTTGGTCGCGGATCTGAATGTGTAGCTGATCGCCGACCCGACGCGCTTCAACCTCAACCGAAGACTCCGGTGGCGAGAACTGCGTGGCGTTGTCCAGCAGCTCGGCCAGCAGGTGGATCAGCTCGGCCGCGACCTCACCGTCAACCTGGATACCCGCGTCGACGGCCATCGAATTCACCCGGGTGTAGTCGTCGATCTCGCCTTCCGCAGCCCGCAGCAGATCGCGCAGTCCGACCGCCGCCACTCGGGTATGACCGCCTCGCCCTCCGGCCAGGATCCGCAGGTTGAAGATGAGCCGGCGGATGAGCGTGGCGGTGTGGTCGAGCTGGAACAGGCTGGCCAACCGGTCCGGATCGTGTTCATCCTTTTCCAGCTTGTCGAGGCTGGCCATCATCGTGTCGGCGCGCCGCTGCAGCCGCCGTGACAACGCCACGAGGATCGCGCCGACCCCGGCTCGTGTTGCGGCCTGCTCGCCGGCGATCCGCACCGCAGAGCTGGTCACCTTGTTGAACGCGGCGGCGACGCTGGCGACCTCGTCGGCGCCGTCCGCCGAGATCGGCTCGGCCGCAACCGCCAGTAGCCGCTCAACCGTGGCCGGATCAGCGTTGTACACGTCCAGCTCGTGCACCATCTGCGGCAGCCGATTCTCGGCGACGTCGATGGCGTCGTGCTGCAGACGGGCCAGCGAGCGGGTCAGCGATCGCGCCACCACGGCCCCGACCACGACCACGACCAGCAACAGCCCGGCCACCACCCCGAGCGCGGTGAAGACCGCCCGGCGCTCGGCATCGCGCTCAACCGTCACCGTCGTCAGCAGGCCTGCGTCGAGGTCTGCCTCCACCGCGTGCATCAGGTCGATCCGGGCACCCATCGCGGTCGACCAACCCGGCGCATCCGTACCGAGCACCAGCTCCCGGCCCGGCTGGCTTCGGGTGACCAGGCTCTGCAGCCGCTCCGCCTGCAAGACCTCCGAACCGCCGAGCCGGCTGTTCAACAGCCCCGGCCAGTCCGACGGGCCGAGATCGGCGAACGTCTGCAGCGCCTCGGTGATACCCGTGTCCGCGCCCACGATCTCCTGCTGCCCGGCCGGCGTCAGCCGACCAGCCGCCATCGTGCGCACCGCCGCCACCTGCAGCTGGGCAGCCGACTCGATCGCCTCGGACAGCGCCGCCACCGCCCGCAGACCGTTCGCCGTGGCCGGTGACACCCCGACCTGCCCCAGCGCCTGCCGGTAGCTGATCAAGTCCGAGATCATCGAGCGATACCGGAACGCCACCACACTCAACACCGCGTCCGGCGCGGCAACAACCTTCTGCCGCAACCCAACAAGCCCGGCCAGATCCGTCCTGATCCTCCCGACCAGAGGCGCCAAACTGTCGGGCAGCCGCGTGCCGGCCAACCCGCCCTCAAGCTCGACCACCAGCGCGTCCGTAGCCGCGCTCCGGCCCTTATAGTCCGCGGCCGTAGGCCCGCTGCCGGACCCGGCGAAGACCAACGCCGCCGCAGCACGCTCCCGCTGCAACGACGCTGCGAGCCGGGCCGTCACACCACCCACAGCAACAAGCTCACGCGCGCCAGCCGCATCGGCAGCCCGCCCCGCAGCGGCCACCACGTTGAACCCCGTCAACGCCACGATCGTCGCGACCGGCAGCACAAGAATCAGCGCGAGCTTCGTGCGAATACGACGATCCCGCAGCCATCGCCGACGAACGGGCTGCCGATGCCCGGTGGCCTGCCTGATCACAACCGGCCCACGTTCACCGTACTCGTTGCCCCGGCACGAGCGGGCCGGCATGCGTACGGCTCAACAGGCGCTGTGCATCGCCTGGATCGCGTCATCGCAATTGCTCCAAGTTCATCGACTGAGGTTCAGGGAAATGTGATGCTGCACCGGTGTGCGTCTATCCGAGCGGTCCACTGCCTGTGCCAAGGGCCCGTACTGGCCTCCGACAGCACCTCAGCGACCCGTCGGGGCACGCAAGGGTAGGGAGCCTGGCGGCAGGCGGGACTCCGACAACGGCCGTCGTCGTCCCGAATATGCTCACGGAGCAGATCCAGCGCCCTGGCCCGTAGCGTGGCGTCGGACGTCGCGAACTCGGACGCGCTGACGGTGCTGGCCTCGGGCGTGTTGGTCGCCGCGGCCTCGGTGGCGCCGCAGCCCGGCCAGTCGATACGAACGGCAAACCCGCCACTGCCCGCGCCAGCAGGTGGCGAAGAGGACATTCGCAGCGCGTGCGGCAGCACGGCCGCGACGCCGACAAGGACTGACATGCGTTCCCCCAGAATGGTCGTCCAGTGCCGAATCCGCGGCCGAATTCTCGATTGGCATCGAAACGATGCCCGGCTGCGATGACTCAGATCGATGCCCTGGATGTATGCATCATTGACAGCCACTCCGGGATAGGCCATAACTACCCGCGCATGATCACCATGCGACCGATATGCATCCTGCATTCGGTCGCGCCACGGGCGTCCAAGTCGTGCATGGATGGGCAGGCAGGGCAAAGTGCCGTCCTGCGGCACGAGCAGGCGCCGCTCGCAACGGCGGGTTTCGTACTTGTCCAAAAGCCGAAGGTGTCGGCGTGGTTGTCGATCTGGTTACGTTCGTAGGGTGGTCGGGTGCCAACTCGCCGGAGCTTCAGGCCTGCCCGCCCGTCCCGGGGGGCCGCGCCGTCCAGCCGCATCCGCCGCGCATCCGGGGCACCCTGGGCAGCGCGACGGTCAACGAACACGACCTCGAGCCTGATACGTCGTTCGAGGCGCTCGTCTTCGCCGACCTCGATCTCGCCGGCCGACGCGCGGTCGCCGTCGAGTTCGAGGAGTACCAGTTCAGGGCGGCCAGGTTCGCCAGCTCGCAACTCGACCGACTGCGGCTCACCGACTGACGGACCGAGACGTCGGACTCGTCGAATCTGCGTGCTGAGGCTGCAGAGGTCGACCGGGTAGCGTTTGCGACCTCCCGGCCGACCGGCCTGGACTGCACCAACGGCCGGCTGCGCAGTACCGCGCTCCGGGACTGCAAACTGGAGCTCAGCAGCTGGCGGTTCACCCGCTTCGACGCGGTGGCCTTCGACGAGTGCAACCTCACCGGGGCGGACTTCACCAGCGCGGACCTGCGCGGCGCGTCCTTCACCCGCTGCCGGCTCACCGGCGCGCAGTTCAGCAAAGCCGAGATGCAGGGGGCCCGGTTGCGTACCTGCGAGCTCGACGGCATCGGCGGGATCACAAGCTTCAGCGGCGCTGTCGTGCATCGCGACGACCTGATCGAGCTGGCCGATACGCTCGCCGGCGCGCTGGGGATCGTCATCGAGGGCGACGAGTGACGTCGGCGCGAGCGGCACGGCCACGACGGGAAATCGAGGTTGACTGGGCCGCGCGACCAGTAGCCGGCCTCGACCACGCTGGTGTGCGGTTCACCGGCACCGACGCCACCGAAACGGTCCTAACCGAGTCCGTGTTCAGCGAGTGTGTTTTCGTCAACGCCCGCTTCAAATGAGCGCAGCTCGCCGCAGTGCAGTTCGTCGACTGCCGCTTCGCCGGCTGCAACTTCTTCGACGCCACCATCAACGACTGCGTCGTGCAGGACTGTGTGTTCGACCGGTGCTCGTTCAGCGGCGTCGAGGTCACAGGTGGCAAATGGAGTGGCACCCGCCCGGCTGGAGCCGATCTCACCACGGCCGAGTTCCGCGGCGTGCGCATGCAAACGTCGATCTCAGCGCCGTGCGTGGCCCCGACGGCGTGCTCACCAGCGTCGACTTCGCCAACGCCACCCTGGCCAATACGGATTTCCGCCGCGCCGACCTGCGCGGCAGCGTGCTGACCGCGTTCGACCCGCGTGTCGTCGACCTGGGCGACGCGATCATCACCGCCGACCAGGCCGTCGACCTCGCCGAGAGCCTCGGGCTGTCGATCCGAAACTAGGCCCGATGCCGCAGCGGCTCGCCGCCCCGTCGTCCGGCGGGCAACCCAGACGTAGCGGCCCCGACTGACGTACCTAGGCCACGTCCACGGTCAACAACCGGCTGGTGCTGGCCGGTGTCGAATACCGCCATGCCACAGGATGCATATCGATCATGCGTAAGTTGTCATGGCGACCGTGTGACCGTCTGGACATGATTCGGGACAGGTCGCGGCCTGCGCATCTCGTACACCGGCCATGACCGCGCTCCTCCTGCCTGCCGTCGATGACGAGCTAAGGCGGCAGGCAGGACCTCATCGGCATGACGCATACGGCGGAAGACCGTCGGCATAGGCGACATCCTCCCCACATGGCAAGCAGCACACCCGAAACCGCCGGTTCCGCGCCCGCACTCACCCGGCGACGCGCTGCCGCTGCCGAGTCGGCCTCCGCTGCCCGCGCCGACCTCAGCACGCCACGGCCCGGCCGCGTCACCCGTCCAGACGGCAGGTCGCCGTCGGTGATCGACGACCCGCCGCCGCTGCTGGTCCGGTTCGCCAAAAAACTGCGCCAGCGCCGCCGCGAGCACCGGATCACGCTGGCGCAACTGGGCGCCGCAGCGAACGTCAGCTTGTCGCTGGTGCACACGCGCCCGCGATCCTCGCCAGCGCCGCCGACCAGTATCTGTACAACCCGAAGGCACTGGCCAGCCCACACATGATGCTCGGCTTCGAAACCATCCCCGGCGCCGAACGGGACATGATCGCCGCCCTGCACCCAGCCGACCTGACCTGCCGACCCCAAATCGTCAACGACTACGACGACTCCGGCATCGCAGCGGGCCGTGACAGACCGACGTTCCTTCACCGCATGCATGGCGGTACACTCGCCGCATCTTGCGGATTGACGGAGAGTGAGGAACTGTCAGTGCCAGCCATGGATCGTCGTCGTTGCGCACGATGCCGAGCGCCACTCGCCATGGACAATGATGCTGACTACTGCGCGTCATGCGAGCCACTCGTCGCCGCGCTACGCCAGCACCCCCAGGCGGTGCTGCCGCCCGCGTTCTGGAACCATCCGCCAATCCAGGCCGCAGCGCGCAAGCAGCACATGGGGAACCTCGTAGCCGCCTACCGCCGCAATCCGCATCACGGCTCCCCCATCTCGCAAGAGATCGTCGGCGAATGGGCCGGCATGTCGCAGACGCAGGTCAGCCGCATGGAGACCGGGCAGCCGGAACAACACATCGACCGACTGCGGTTCTGGGCGACGCTCCTGCACATCCCGCACGACCTGCTGTGGTTCGAGCTGGCGCCCGGCTCGGCGCCAGCCGTCATCCCCCGGGGAACGGCGAAGGCAGCCGGCCGCGGGCAGCAAATGCCCGAGACGCCCGCCGGAGACGACCGAAGGGTTTTGGGCAGCCAGGAACCCGAGCCGTTTGACGCGACCAGCATCATCGACGATCGCCGTCGGCTTGCCACAGAGTCGAACGTCGATGAATCGGTGCTCGCGTACCTCGATGCCGAGATCCGCGACATCATCGCGACCTACGAGCAGCGGCAACCGCTCGCGCTCGCTCCGTACGTACGCGGCCTTCGCGCCCGTGTACACGAGCTACTGGAGGGTCGTCAGCCACCTCACCATCGCGAGCACCTCTATGTCGCAGCTGCGAAGCTCTCCGGCATACACGGAGTGCTGGCGCTGGATCTCGGAGAGTTCGCGTTGGCTGGCCGATACGGCGCTGAGGCATTCGCCTTCGCCGACGCCGTACACGAACCAGATCTTCAAGCATGGGTGCGAGGTGGCCAAAGCCTGATTGCCTACTACTCAGGGCAATACCACGACGCGCTGGCCTACGCCCGGGACGGATACGCACGCAGTCCCGACGGACCGCAGGCAGTTCGCCTCGCGATCAACGGGCAGGCCCGAGCACTAGCACGACTGGGCCACGCACAGGGCGTCGACGAAGCGGTCGAACGTGGGCTCACAGCACTCGACGACCGCGGCGAACATGATGTGAGTCCGAGCCTTGCGTTGGAACCCTATTGTCAGGCGCGTACGGCCGCCAACGCAGCTACGGCCTACCTGATCCTCGGCCGCCACCAAGAAGCCAGCACGCACGCACGCCTGGCTCTCGAAGCGTTCGATCGCGCCGAGCTGCACGGGCCCCGAGCACTCAGCCGGCTCGACCTCGCAACGGCTGAGCTGCACCGGCCACGCCGCGAACTAGACCTCGAGTTTGCTTGCACGGTCGCTGCCGAGGCACTGACGCTCACAACCGACCATGCCTTCGAGTCCGTCACCCAGCGCGCTAAAGAGTTCCTCACCAACGCCAACCAATGGTCCAACCACACCGCTGTCCAGCACGTGGCAGAGCTGCTCCAGCAACGGACCCAGCGGGCGCTGACCGCCATACCATCAACGCCATGACATCTCCGGAACGAGAGCACTTCGAGCAGCGGTGGCTCGCATACCAGAACTTGCGCTCCCTACGCAATCACTGGTACTGGCGACCGGGCTGGAACGCAAACCGCCAGTTCTACACCTGGCACATCACGTTCGCCGGCCAGGACGAACTCATCGAACTCATTCGCACCGTCCAGCACCACCTCCGCCTCCCCAGCCTCGATCTCGTGCCGCTGGAAGGGCTTCACCTCACGACGCAAGGCATCGGATTCACTGACGAGGTTTCAGACGACGACCTCAAGGCGATCATTGCGGCGGTCACCCGCGAATGCGCGCAACTCGCTCCATTCGACCTCAACCTCGGTCCGGTCGATCCAGACGCCGAGGGCGTTGGATTGCTGATCGAACCCTGGGCGCCGGTCACGGCACTCCGCGCGGCAATCCGAGCCGGCATCGCGACCGTCTGGCCAACCGTGCCCGAGCCAGCGACCGGGTTCAGGCCGCACGTCACCGTTGCCTACAGCGGCTCGGACGCGCCCGTAGCTGACGCGGTCGCCGCGATCAAGCCCTTGCGAAACGTACCACCTGCGAAGGCGCGGATCGCCGCTGTACAGCTGATCGCCCTCCACCGGCCGGGCCGCGCGTACCAGTGGGAGACCATCCACACGGCGCCGCTCGGCACTCCGTAGTACGTATCTCGCGGCACTGCTCACGACGCCCTCGCCGATCTGTGCTGGTCAAGAAGACTCAATCGGGCTGAGATGCGCGCGACGCGGGGCGCACGCTCGCTCGGTCTGGCCCAGGCCGTCCAGAAAGGATCGTGGCACCTACCGACCAGGGTCATGGCCGAACCGGTGCAGCAGGCCAGAGGGCTCGCGATGCTCAACGCTCCCCGGAAGGACGTCGACGACACCCTGAAGTGGACCGGCGAACTCCTCAGCGCCAGCGCCCATGAACAGACGCAGCTGCTCGAACCGAACCGGGTAGACGATGCGGCCTGCTCGCGGCGAGGGTTGTGGCGGCGGCGGCCAGGCGCAGCAGATTGCGGCGGTTCATGTCCCAAGTCTCCCCGACGCCTGCTCGGTTTGCCGAGCCCTGACCTGGCTCGTCCCGCCAGACGACCTCAGTGTGGCCGGGCCGGGTGCAACAGGACGGATCCACAGCAACTCGTCGGGGACGGCCAGAATCGCCGCCCCAGTCGACGAGCCGGCCGATGTCGTCGACTCTGGTGAGGCCACGTTCGATGCGGCTGAGCTGGCTTTGACTGACCCCGAGCCAGCCGGCCGCGGCGTCCTGACGGATCGGCTGGCCGTGGTAGGGGTGGGTGCGGTAGGCGGCGATGAGCGCGCCCATGTCCCGCGCGGCGAGGGCGTCACGGATGCGGTCGGCCTGCCAGAACGTGGCCGGCACCAGAGGTGGCCCGCACGCAAGTTTGCGGGCGCTGACGGCACAGGCGCTGCACCGGCCGGTCTGATTGTCGGCGGCCAGCGCGGTCCTGCACGAGCAGTACCGCGACACCATCCCACTCACCTCCGCCCAGCACGGATCGGATTGGTAACGGTCACTGTACGCGCCGCATGAACATGCATGGCGTGCATATCGAATATGCGCATCGCGACATGCCGCGTCGGGCTCGGTTGTCTCAGGCTAGTCGTCGTCAACGTGAGTGTCGGCCGCCGATGGCGGTACGACCTGAGAGGAGTTGCACATGCACAGCAACGGGATGGGTCCGTCCCTGGCGACGGAGCAGCAGGCGGCGGGCGCAGGCCGGTTCGAGCTCGATGTGCGTCTGGTCGACTCGGGCGAGCTGGACCGGGTGCTGCTGGCCAGCACCGACGACGGCTGCGACACGCAGAAGAACGGCGACTGCTAGCCCGGCGCAACCGGGGTGGCTCGGTCCGGCTCCCTCGACGTTCCGGACGGGCCACCCGCACCATGCACGGGCAATCGTCAACTGGGGGACGAAGGGGGACCTGAATGCGCCAGCGCCGATCGCCGTACCGGCCTGCGGACGCCGCGCTGCTGCGCGCCAGCATCCACGCCCCGGATACCGGCCCTGGGCATCCGTGGCCGGCCCCGGATGAGTGCATCCCCGGGCCGTGGTGCGAGTGGCTGCGCCAGCTGTGGACGGACCCGCAGATCGCCGAAGCGGTGACGCTGGCCAGTCCGGTCCTGGCCGAGCAGGTGCGGGCAGCGGTCGACGGAGGCTGGCTCGACGCGGTGCAGGCGCGACGCGTCGCGGTGTCGCTGGCCCGCTATCTGGTACGGATGCGGGGCCGGGCCACCCCGTTCGGGCTGTTCGCCGGCGTCGCTCGGCTGCCCCTGGCTGACGCCGGCGCGGTGGTGTGGAGCAACCGGCATCGGCTGCGGGTGCGGGCCGACGCTGCCTGGCTGGCAGAGGTCGTGACGCGGCTCGAATCGTGTCCGCGGCTCCTCGCGCGGCTGACGGTCGTCGCGAACAGCTTGGCGGTCATCAGCGGCGGCCGGGTGACCGTGCCCGCCCGCTCGGTGGAGCGGCAGTCCAGCCGGCGAGGTGTCGCGGCGTCGGTGGTCCATAGCGAGCCGGTCCAGACCATCCTGGCCGCCGCTCGCAAACCCGTCGTCGTCGACGACCTCGTCGGCAGCCTGTTCCCGCAGGACGTCTCGGCGGCAGCGGCGATGCTGCGACAGTTGGTTGCCGTAGGGGTACTGGTGACGAATCTGCGGCCCCCGTCGACGACCAGCGACGGCCTGGCCCACGTGCTGCACGAGCTCGACCAGATCGACGCGGCAGCCCTGGCCAAGGTCGCACCGCTCGTGCGCACATTGCGTCGGGCCCACGCCCGGCTGAGCGCGGCGCAGCGGGCCGACTGGCTCGACGGCGCCAGCCGGGCCGCGGCGGCAGAGGTGTTGCGGCGCGTGGCCGACATCCCGCAGCCGCTGATGGTCGACGTCCAGCTCGGAGCGGCGGTGACCCTGCCACGGCGGGTCGCGGCCGAGGCCGCGACAGCGGCCGGTGCCCTGCTGCGGCTGGCCCCGAACCCGCACGGCGACCCCGACTGGCACGTCTACCGACAGTGGTTCCTGGACCGCTACAGCCTCGGCGCTGTCGTGCCGCTCCTGGACCTGATCGACCCGGCCGCCGGGCTCGGCTTCCCCGACCACTTCACCCGACCGGCCGCACCCGCCACTCGCGCCGAGCTGTCGGCCCGCGACGAACTGCTGCTGCAGCTGGCGCAGCAGGCCACGCTGGATGCCGTCACCGAAGTCGTCCTCGACGACACGACACTTGACGCCCTCGCCGGCGACGAAGCGATGCATCCCCGACCCGTGCCGCACCTCGATGTGTGCTTCGACGTGCGGGCCGCGTCGATGGCGGCGGTCCGCGCAGGCACGTTCACGATCGCGGTCACCGGCATCGGCCGGACCGGCCTGGCCGCGGGCGGCCGGTTCCTCGACCTCGTCGATGACGATCTCCGTGAGGCTGCGGCGCACGCTGCGCGGCTGCCGGTCGCGGTCCACGACGCCGTACCGGTGCAGCTGTCGTTCCCGGCGCTGAATGCGCGGACCGGCAACGTCCTGCGGGCCCCGCGTCTGCTGCCCGACCTGCTGTCGGTCGGCGAGCACCATCCCGGCCCCGGCCTCCTCGACGTAAGTGACCTTGCTGTCACTGCCGACCTCGACCGGCTCTACCTGCTGTCGCTGTCGCGGCGGCGGGTGATCGAGCCGGTCCTGGCCAACGCTGCCGCCCGGCACACCATGCCATCGCTGGTCCGCCTGCTGGCCGAGCTGTCCCGAGCCTCAAGCACCCCGGTGTCGCTGATCAACTGGGGCACGGCCGACTGCCTGCCGTTCCGGCCGCGGCTGCGCTACGGCAGGGCCATCCTGTCCCCGGCCCGTTGGCGCATCAACTCGGCTGACCTACCGGGCCCGGCCACAACCAGCGCGGTCTGGAACGCCGGCCTGGACGCGCTCCGAGATCGTCTGCGTCTGCCCTCGTGGATCATGGTCGGTACCGGCGACCAGCGGCTGCGGCTGGACCTGGACGACCCAATGAGCCGTGCGCTGCTCCGCGCCCACATCGACCACGCGAACGGGCCCGTCGTGCTCGCCGAGGCAGCGGCGCCGCAGGAATACGGCTGGCTCAGCGGCCGTGCCCACGAGGTCCTGCTGCCCCTCACCGCAGACACCCCGCTGGCGATGCCACCAGCGGTGCTGCGTAGTCGCGGCCCACTGCGCCCGAACGACCCGGCCGACACCGTCCTGCCGGGCGGACCGGTCCTCACCGCCAACCTCTACGGCCCGCCGGACCAGCTCGACAAGATCCTCACCGGCCACCTGCCGCATTTGCTCGCCAACTGGGAGACACCGCCGAAGTGGTGGTTCATCCGCTACCACGATCCGGCACCGCACCTGCGGCTGCGGCTGCACGGCGACGACTACGGCCAGACCGCCAACCGTGTCGGCGCCTGGGCAGGCGACCTGCACCGGCAACGACGCATCAGCGACCTCAGCCTCACCACCTACCGGCCGGAAACCGGCCGATACGGCCACGGCCCGGCCATGACCGCGGCAGAGGCGTTCTTCGCCGCCGATTCCGCCGCCGCGGTCGCCCAACTCAACACCGGCGCCGGCCTCGATCCGCCGCAGCGGCAGGCGCTGACCGCTGCCAGCCTCGTCGACCTCACCGCCGCCGTACTCGGCGACCGGCACAACGGGCTGCGCTGGCTGATCGAACACCCAGAGCTCGCGAACACGGCCCGTGCACAGGATCGCGTCGCGCTGCGGCACACGCGCCACCTCACCGACCCGGACGCTGGTGATTCGGCCATCGCTGCACTGCCGGGCGGCGCCGCAATCCTGGCTGCCTGGAGTGCCCGCCGCGCGGCCGCCGCTGCATACGCCGCCTGCCTCGACGACACGACGCACCTTGCACCCGCATCGGTGCTCACCGCGCTGCTGCACCTGCACCACGTCCGCGTCCACGGCCTCGCACCCGGCCCGGAAGCACACACCCACCGGCTGGCCCGCGCCGCCGCCCTCGGCATCACCGCACGCACCAGGGAGCCAGCGTGAACCCGTCGTTCATCGACGAGGCGACCCGGGCCGCTGCGGCAGGGGCATCCGCCCGTCTCAGCGAGGCCATCACCGACCCAGCAGCCGGCCAGGACCATGGCATCGAGCTAGCCAGGCGGCGCTGGCACGGCCAGTCGTTGTACCGCGGCGCCGCTGGCAGCGCGATCCTGCACGGCGTCCGCGCGCAGGCCGGCAATGGCAGCACCAGCCGGGTACGGGCATGGCTGACCGAGGCCACCCGGGAAGACGTCAGCGTCGCCTCGACCGCCGGGTTGTGGTTCGGCGCCCCAGCGATCGCTTTCGCCGTCGCGACCGCCGCGCCCGGTCAGTGCCCGCAGACCATGCAGCAGCTCGACGCCGCCATCGCCCGCCTGACCAGTACCCGGCTGGATGCCGCCGAGGCCCGCATCGCAGCCGCCGCCCGGCCGGCGCTGGCCGAGTTCGATCTCGTCCGCGGGTTGACCGGTCTCGGCGCCTACCTGCTGCACCACGACCCACACGGCGACCTCACCCGCGCCGTCCTCACCTACCTGGTGCGACTCACCGACCCGGTCCCTGCCGCAGACAAACCCGGGGTTACGGGGCCGGGCTGGTGGAGCAGTGCGGTCCCATCCGGCGAACCCGCCGCCCGCTACCCGGGCGGCCACGTCGACCTCGGCATCGCCCACGGCATCAGCGGCCCCCTCGCCCTCCTCGCGCTGGCGATGCGCTGCAGCATCACCGTCCCCGACCACGCCGAGGCCATCGACCGGATCTGCCGCTTCATGGACCGCTGGCGGCAAGACACCCCCGCCGGGACTTGGTGGCCCGAACGCATCGGCCTCGCCGAGCTGCACCGCGGCACCCCCCGCGTGCTGGGGCCGGCCCGGCCGTCCTGGTGCTACGGCACGCCAGGCATCGCCCGCGCGCAGCAGCTCGCCGCGATCGCGCTCGGCGACACCACCCGGCAGCGGGCGGCCGAACTGGCCCTCGCCCGATGCCTCCGCGACCCCGGCCAACTCGCGGCCGTTGTGGATGCCCGGCTGTGCCACGGCTGGGCCGGCCTCATCCTCACTGCCTGGTACGCCGCCACCGACGCCGCCACGGACGAGATCGCCAACCGCCTGCCACCGCTGCTCCGGCACCTGACCATGCTGGCCGAATACCTGCCGAGACCGGGCCGGGCTGGGCTTATCGACGGCGACGCTGGCGTCGCGCTTACCCTGCACACCCTCAGCGCCGCAACGGCCACCGCCTGGCCCACCTGCCTGCTCATCACCTGACCCAACGACACGAAAGGCCGAACCTGTGCCCGAACCCTCAACCGGCGGCTGGCGCCAGCTCAACCTCACCTTCGACAGCTGGCAGGCCGCCGAACGCGCCGCCGCCGAACACCTCGGACCGCTGCTCATCAGCGCCGACGACGACGGCATCCTGTCCAACTGGTGGCACATCCGCAAAGGCCCAACCTGGCGGTTCCGGCTGCAAGCAGGCCACGACGCCGACCCCGACCAGCGCATCGAACAGTTGCTCAAGGAGCTCACTGCCGCCGCAGCCAGCGGCGGGCTGCGCGACTGGGCCGAACCGATCTATGAGCCCGAAACGAACCGGTTCGGCGGCGGCCCCGCCATGGCGATCGCGCACGCGCTGTTCCACGCCGACAGCCGCTACCTGCTGCAGCACCTCACCACCGGGATCGACCAGCGCCGGGAGTCCGGTCTGATCCTCGCGGCCCGGCTCCTGACCGGCGCGCGGCAGGACTGGTACGAACAAGGCGACGTGTGGGAGCGTGTCGCCGCCCACCGCATCACCGCAGCCGCCCCGCCCGACCTCACACCGGCAGACCTGGCCGCGGTCCGGCGACTGTTGCTGGCCACCGCGGACACCGACGCCAGCCCGTTGCACGCCGCGCCCGACTGGCCGGCTGCCTTCGAGCGGGCCGGCGCCGGCCTCGGCGACCTCGCCGCCCGCGGCCAGTTGACCCGCGGTCTACGCGCCGTCCTCGCCGACCACATTCTGTTCCTGTGCAATCGGCACGGCATCGCCGCCGCCGACCAGCACACCTTCGCGGTCGCCGCCAGCCGCGTCGTCTTCCAGCATGAACCCCCTGCCGACGAGCCCACCCCCGCGCAGCCCGGCACTACAGTCGCCCCGGCGACCACCGACACCACCACCGACGACCAGGAACTCCGCGACGCCCTCGCCGACCACATCCGCGACCGCGGCACCTTCCGCACCCCCGCAGTCGAGCGGGCGTTCCGCACCGTGCCACGCCACCTGTTCCTGCCCGGCGTGCCACTGCAGACCGCGTATGGCACCCAGCCCGTCGTCACCAAACGCGACAGCGACGGCGCGTCGATCTCCTCGGCGTCCAAACCGAACCTGGTCGCCGCGATGCTCGAACAGCTCGAGGCCCAGCCCGGGCAACGCGTCCTGGAGATCGGTGCAGCGACCGGCATCAACGCCGCCCTGCTCGCCGAACTCGTCGGTCCGGTCGGCACAGTCGTGACCATCGAACTCGACGACGACCTCGCCGCCGGCGCCCGCGCCGCCCTCGACCGGGCAGGCTACCCCCATGTGACCGTCATCTGCGGCGACGGCACCCTCGGCCACCCAGCGGGGGCCCCCTACGAGCGGATCATCGTCACTGCGGAAGCGTTCGACATCACCGAAGCGTGGTGGGACCAGATCGCACCCGGTGGTCGGCTCGTCGCCCCGGTCCGGTTGCACGGCAGCGGCCTGACCCGCTCCCTCGGCTTCGCCCTCGGCGGCGACGGCCACCTCACCAGTACGGATGCGGAGGTCTGCGGGTTCGTCCCGATGCGCGGCGCCACCACCACGCAGGACCGCTACCTCCAGCTCACCGACGGCGTCGTCCTGCGCTACGACATCGCCGACCAGCCCAGCGACGCGGCCCTCGCCCGCGCGCTCGAGCACCCGGCCCACCACGACCGTACTGGCATCTACATCGACGACCACGACCCCGCCCAGCACCTCGACCTGTGGCTGCTCACCCACACCGACCAGCCGTTCGGCCGGCTCTCCGTCACCGCCGACGCCCGCCGTCTCGGCCTGGCCGACCCGGCCCGCCGCTGGGCCGGCGCCAGCCTGTACCACGGCGGCAGCATCGCCTACCTCACCGCACACCCGGTCACCGACACCCGTGACGAACTCGGCGTCACCGCCCACGGCCCCGACGCCCGCACCGTCACCGACGTCCTCACCGGCCTGCTCCGCCAATGGGCCCAGGGCCGGCCAGCCCAGCCAACCGTCACCGCCCGGCGCACCACCCCCACAACCCCAACCGACCGCGGGCCCGGCCGGTTCGCCCGCACACACACGCAGTTCAGCATCACCTGGTGACCCACCGCTGATCCGCCGGCCGCCAGCCCACCGGGACCTGGCGGCCGGCGAGGAGGAGACATCGATGCCCACGCTCGTCCCGCCATTCGTGTCGCTCAGCACGATCGACGAACTCCTCACGCTGCACTTCCCGCTACTGCCGCGCACCCGGCCCACCTGCCGCGCCCTGCAGGACCGCATCGCCCACGTCGAGGATGTGCTACGGCAGGCGCAGCAGCCGGCCACGGACACTCTGCTGCGCGCCGCCGAAGCGCACGACTTCGCCGCGCTGATCGCCAGCGACTGCGGCATGCCCGACCTCGCCCGCGACCTCTGCCTCCGCCAACACGCCGTGATCCACACCGCCACACCGGTCGGCGTCGCCCACGCCAAACTCACCCTGCAACCCTTGATCAACCTCGCGCGGCTGCACATCCGCGCCGGCGACGGCACCGCCGCATACCAGCTGCTGCACGGCCTGTTCCAGGCCGTGCAGTCCCGCGCCTCCACCGTCGTCGACGACGTCCGCTTCGACGGCGCTCACCTCGTCAACGACACCGACCACGCCGAACTCACGCAATGGCTCTGGACGATCCTGCTCGCCGACGGCACCCGCGCCCTGGCCCGCGCCGGCCGCTGGGACGAGGCCACGCAACACGCCGAACAGCACCACGGCATCGGGACCCGGCTCTTCGACGGCCGACAGGTCGCGATCATCGCCGCCCACACCCAAACGGCGCTGGCCATGCTGCACGCCGCCGACACCCCCACCCCGTGGGAACGTGCCATCGCCGCCTGCCTCGCCACCGTCTGCAGCATCCGCCTCCAGCAGGACACCGACGCGGCCGTCTCGGCGATGATCGCCGCCTACCACGCTGCCGCATCCGACACGACCGACCGGGTGTTTCAGACCCGCCTCCCGCTGACCGTCACCGCCTACGCCGCCGGCCACGCCGGCGCAGTGCCGCTCGTCACGCAAGTACTGCGCCTCGCCCAGGACACCGCCGACGCCTACATCACCCGCGACATCCTGGCGGCCGCTCACCTGATCCCGCTCACCGGCAGCAGCATTGACAGCCTCACCGGCATCGTGCGCCGGGCTGGGCTCGGCACCGGCACTGTCCTGCCCCTCCTCCTGGACCGGCTGCTCAACGCGACCGAACATGCGGAACGGCTTATCAGCACAGCTGCCGGGTCCGCCACGTGACGAACCGGATGCCGCACTGCGAGCGACCCGAAGAGGCTTCCGGTGCGGCACGGATACCCGCGCTGGCTGCACCGGCCGCCACCTGCGCGCCCACGATGGACAGGCGCCCTCGACGACACCCGCCCACCGCCAGACAGCGCGGTGCTGCCTGTCCGATCCAGTCGAAGGTTGCGAACGGTCTATCCGTGGGTCTGCGGTTCGCAGGGTAGGTCTGACTAATGGAGCTGGATTTTGTCAGGCCTACCTTGCGGATTCGGCGGATCTTTGTTCTTGATCGGCGGTGTTGTGGTCGAGTTAGGTTAGGCCGGGCAGCACGCCCGGCGTTGTTCGAACTAGCGGTCGATGCGGCCTGCTGAACCCGCGCTGTCGGCTCGCTTGCCGTTCGCGCTGCCCGTTTGGTCCGGCTACCGGCGTCGGTCAGGGGACCCTGCTGGCGGTGCAGACCTGCCAGGTGCTGGCTCTGGTCAACCCGAAACGCCATTGCTCGATGTGGACGGACTCGCCGTTGGTTTCGGGGATCTTCATGACCAGATTCCCGGCTACCGTCGCGGTGTCGTGGTCCGTTGTGGTGGTGAGGTCGGTGACGGTGATGACGACATCGGTGGAGAATCGGTCTTCGAGGTTCTTGACCTGGTCCCGGGTCTGGTCGACGGCGGTCAGGTCGGGCTTGGCGCATTGCAGCCCGCCGGCCCTCGGCTCGTCGTGGGTGTTGAGCTTCGCATCGACGTACTGCTGCACCGTCTGGGCCGGCGTCCGGGTCGTGTCGCTGTCCGGCCTGGAGGACCACGGGTGGAGGGCGACGACCACGACGACGGCCGCGGCCAGGATTGCGGCGACAACGGCCGCCACTACTATGCGTCCGCCCCGGTTCGAACGGGATCGGGGCTCCGCTGGCCGTGAAGCGTCGCGATTACCTGGGTTCCTGCGGTTACCTGGGTGCGCCGGGGTCGGTGGTGCTGAGGCCGGAAGGGGTGGGAATCCGGCCGTAGTGTTCCGGGACGGTGGCGGCGAGCCGGCCGTCGGCGGGACCGGCGGCTGAGGCGCCCCCTTCGACGTGGACCCTGTAGCCGCCGCATCGCCCGTCGCCGTGTCGCCCGGCCCCGGCGCGGTCGGTGAGGCCTGCGGCGGAGTCGGCCCGTTGGGTGTCCGGGTGTGCGGTGGTGCCGGCGTGGGTGGCGTCACCATGTGTGGCGGCGTCGAGGGCGCGGTGTTTGGGGTCCAGAATCGCGCGGGTCCTTGTGGCGCCGTTGTCGGTGCGGCCGGTGTCGCTGCGGTCGGTGTGCGTGGCGTGGTCGGGGGTGCGGCGGGGGCCGGTGGCTGCCACGGGAGTTTGGCGGGTGGTGCCGCGGAGTCGGAGGGCGGGAGGGTGGGAGACGAGGGGCGGGTGTGGCCAGTTAGGAGTGCGCCCTCGGCGACGACAAGTTCCGGCTGGTCCAGGACGGTGGGTGCGACCCGCAGTGCACGGTGCAGGATGGTGGCGGCCAGGGGAACGCGGGAGGAACCGCCGACCAGGAAGACGGCGGCGACCTGGGTCGGGGCGACGCCGGCCGAGCGTAGAACGGTCTCGGTCAGGGCGGCGGTACGGTCCAGGTAGGGGCGGGCCGCGGTGTCGAACTCCTCGCGGGTCAGGTGCAGGCGGCGGTCTACCACCGGGAGGAGGAGATCGCCGGTCGCGTGGCGGGACAGTTGCTCCTTCACCGCCCGGGCGCCCTCCCACAACAGCCGCCTGGCCTGCTGGTCGGCGGGGTTCTGCGGGCGGTCTAGGCGCTGCCACGCGTCTGGAGCGTCGGCGGACAGGGCGCGGGCGTGTGCGACCACGGCCGCGTCCAGGTCCAAGCCGCCGACGTCGGTGAGGCCGTCGGTGCCGAGGATCTCGAAGGCCGGCCCGGCCGGGCGGACCACGGTGACGTCGAAGGTTCCGGCGCCGAGGTCGTAGACGACCAGGC
Organism: Dactylosporangium sp. NPDC005572; assembly: GCF_040605515.1. Lineage (NCBI taxonomy): Bacteria > Bacillati > Actinomycetota > Actinomycetes > Micromonosporales > Micromonosporaceae > Dactylosporangium > Dactylosporangium sp. NPDC005572. The sequence goes on from NZ_JBEXCY010000018.1 coordinate 36,762, forward strand.
AGCCGGGTGGGGCAGGGCGGGACACGACGGTGTCGAAGTACGCGGCGGCGGCGACCGGCTCGGGGACGAACGAGACGGCGGCCAGGCGGGCCCGTGCGGCCGCGTCGGCGAGGATGCCGAGCCGGGTGCGGCCCCACGCGGCGGGATAGGTGAGTACCACCTCGTCCGGTGGGCGGCCGATAACCCGCGCGGCCTCGCCGGCCACCCTGGCGAGGACTGCGGCGAGCAGGTCGACGACGGCGTGCTCGCGTCCGCCGAGCCAGACCACGCCGTCGTCGATGCGGCGTTTCGGATGGCCCTCGAAGCCGCCGGGGTCGCCGATCGCCGCGCGCTGGGCGTCGGCGCCGACGAGCAGAGCGCCGCCGGGGGCGGCGAAGACTGCCGACGGCAGCAGCGGGGAGGCGTCAAAGATCAGCGGGCGGGTGCGGCCCTCGGGGCCCGTCAGGATGCCAACGGTGTTCGATGTGCCGAAGTCGATCGCGAGCCGCCGCACGCTGCCACCCTAAGCGCGGCTGACCTCGGTCATGTACCGGCCTTCCAGACCGTCGACGATATCCGTCCGGGCGAGCGGCTGCCGCGGCTCGCGGCGGGTCGTGGCGTTGGGATGTGCCTGTCCCTATGGAAGATTGCAAGTGCGCAGTGTGCGCTGACCTCGGAAAGGACAGCGAGTGTCGCGTCCGCTCGAAGATTGCGGATGATCGAGGCGCTGTCCAACGGTGCGCAAAGGTAGGACCGGACACCGGCGGCTCCGATCGTCCGGACCTACCTTGCGGATTCCGGCACCGAATCGGTGTGGCAAGCCGGTCGCGCAGGCGAATGTCCTGGTGTCCGGTCTCCGTAATCGTGGCGGACTGCTGCGTCGCTGAGCTGGAGTGTGCCAAGTTGATTGAGACGGCCAGGGCGGGTCGGGCTTCGAGTTGGGTCGCAGGCTTCTTGAGTTGTGTTCGGTGTCCCAACGATCATGTCATGGGCGAGGCGCCTGAGCTGCGGTTCGACAAGTGTTGTGAGACCGGATTGGCGAGGATTCTCAGTGGAGGTTGCGGATTTAGTGTCGCGTGCGGCTGTGACTTGGTCGTAGCGTTCGCTCGCGCCTGATCCGAATGTGGGGAGCGGCCCGCGTCGTTGGCTGCGGGCGGAGGTCCCTATCTGGCAGGGCCTCCGCCCGCCGTTCTGGCGGTGCCGTTCGGTCGATCAGGCACTGGCCGCGTATTCGGCTGCCCAGATATCGGTGTTTTCGTGCCATTTCGGCGTGAGATCGAAAAGCTCTTCGACACGGTTGGCAACCTGCTCGTCCGGGTTCACCACGACGACCTCAAGCTTGTGGCCGGTCGCTGCGGAGGTGTTGTGCACGAGCATCGACCGGACCATGTGGTCGCCCGGTGGGATCGAGTAGCCGATGAGGAAGATCCGGTCGGCCGTCTTCAACTTCTCGCCTGTCATCTCCCACAGGCCCCGGATGGTGTCGTTGACGAGGAACTGTTTCTTGCCGTAGGTCGGCGGGATGATCAACGCCGACTTCCCGGCAGCATCACCCTTCATCTCGGCCTTCTTCCGGTCCTTCAGAGAGGACTGCCAGAACGGCTTGACGCCGATGTCGCGGATAGGCCCGTCGACTGAATGGGTTCCGGAGTAGTACCAGTTCAGCGACCCGTGAAGCTTGATCAGTTCCGGAAGATCCGTCGGATGGCTCAGCTCGGGGCCGAGCCATGCGCCATCCATCCTCGGGATCGGCGCGGCGTAGATCGCAGAGTGCGCCCAGGCGAGGTCGGATTCGCGCAGCACGCCGCTGCCGTCGACCCACGTTGATCTGTAGTGGTCTTCGTGGGCGGCGGTCACGGCCTTCTCGATCATGGTGTCATAGTTGAACGTGACGATCGTCGACCTGTCGAGCGACCAGCGCCGTGCGAGCGGCAGCAACCACTCGTCGAGCCGCGGCCGACTCTCCTCGATGGCGTCCACCTGCATATCCCGGACGGTGGTGTTGACCGTGTGGACGAAGTCGATGAAGTCCCCGTCCTTATGGCGGTTCTCCGATGCTGTCAGCCACGGCTGGTCCTCAGCCATGAGCGTGAGGATCGCCTCCAGATCGGGGACACCGTTGATCTTGAGCCTGCGATACTCGTCGTGATCCTGCAGGAAGCGCCGCACTGCCTCGTTGTCGCCGAGGTCGCCAGTGACGGGCATGTGGTGGGAGATGGCCTTCGAGAAGCCCGCTCCGATGATGAAGACGTCGTTCATGACGCCCCCCTTCGGTTAGTCTCATTCTGAGAATAACATGCTCTACTTCGACGCCGGCCTGCCGCGTCAGCCATGACGTAGCACACCTGTCGATCGGCTCCAGATTGTGATCATGGACGACGGAGCGGCTTGAACCCCTCGTTCGACAAGTTGCTCGACGAGCTCGAAGCGTTGCCGGACCCGGCCGAGTCCGGGGCGCCGGTGACCTTGCGCGGCAAGACTGGACCGGGGGCAGCATGATGTTCGGTGGCGAACACCGTGGTCAGCAGGACGGTTTCGTGGTAGGTGGCGATTTCGACGCGGTGGCGGCTGGGTCGGTAGGGGTCGGCGGCGGGGTCGTGGCAGAGCTGGTTCAGTCGGTCGGTCCAGCGGCGTTGCAGGGCATGCTGGTCGTCGGCGTGGAACCAGTTCTGGGTGAGCTGCTGGGCCCGTGCGTGGGCGGTGTCGAGCGTCGCGGCGTCGTGTTGGCGCAGAAGCCGTCGGTGCCGTCGGTTGGCGGAACAGAGTTCTGGTAGGGCATGCAGCGGATGCTGTTCGGGGCCGTGCAGCCATCGTTGATGTCGCAGACAGACGGGCTCGTAGCTGGCGGCGCGTTGGATGACGAGTCCGTGGATGCCTTTGCTGGCCATGCAGTACCGGCAGGCGACGCGTGGCGCTCCGCTGCCAGGCCGGCCGAGCGGAGCGACTGCGGCGAGTGGCCGGAGGGCGGGCAGCGCCTGGGTCAGCGTGGTGGGCGGATAGCCGGTGAGCGCGGCAAGTGCGGAGACGGTGTGTGTCGTCCACGTGGTGGCATCGTCGTCGCCGCGCCGGTAGCGGCGACCGGTGCCGAGCAGCTGCGAGACAGAGGCGATCGTGACGTGGTTGGCGTCGGCGAGCCGGTGCAGATAGGAGCCGAGCAGCTCGCGGGTCACGGGTGCCAGACCGATCGGCAACGCCCGGATGTTCACGCGGCCCTGGTCCGGCTGCTCGTTCGGCGTCGGAGTTGCTGCATGGTCCGGTGGTGTTCGGCGGTCTGGTCCAGGTCGACGACGCCAGCCCGGCCTGGTTGATCTTCTCGGTTTGGTTGATGATGGCGTCCAGCGCCGCTTCGCGGACGAGGTGGGAGAGGCTGCCGATCATGCCGCCGGTGCGTTCGTGGAGGTAGCCGCTGAGCCGCAGCAGGGTGCCGCGCCGGTGTGCGTGCAGGCGCAGCGCGTTCTCGAGCGTTGCGACGAGGGCTTGCCAGGCAGCTTGTTCGTCGCTGGTGCTGTAGGGGAACGGATTGGTGCGGATCAGGCTGTAGCGGCTGGCGATCTGCCCGCCGCGGCGGCCGGCGAACAGGCCGTTGCCTTCCAGGTCGACGCCGGCCAGGACAAAGGTGGCAGGGATGCGTTCCGACAGGTACTTGATCTGGTCGGAGGCTTCTGCGCCGACCCGGGTGCCCAGGTCGAGGTTGTGCAGCTCGTCGATGAGGATCAGGTTGGTGCGTAGGGTGCAGAGCAGGTCGCAGACCTTGTTGGTCAGCTCGACCTGGCTGAACCGCGATGGCAGCGGCAGGCCGATGAACCGGGCGAACTCGACGGCCAGCATCTTCGGTGTCGCCGCTGGCGGGACGGTGACATAGGCGACCGGCAGCGACCCGCCCGGCCGGGGCTGGTCACGATGGACGAGCTGCTGGTAGTTCTTGCCAAGCTGGGTGATCGCGGTGGTCTTGCCGGTGCCGGCGGCCCAGAGCCCGCCCTTGACGTCGACGCCGGAGCGTTGCCGCCGATACGGGCCGAGCTCTCGGCAGTCGTAGGTGCGGTAGTCGATCCGGATCCCGTAGTCGTTGATCTTCCGCCATTCCACCGGAAGCAGCTCGACGTAGTCCTCGCCGGTCAGGCAGACCGGCAGATGCCCGGCACGGACGACGAGCATGGCGTAGACGTCGTTGGGTGACAGCGCCCGCCCGGGCAGGAACGGGCTGTGCAGACCTTCGTGCGGCCGGTGCTGCCAGCAGGCGACGACCCATTCGTCGAACAGGTCGGCCAGCTCGCGGATCGTCCAGACCGCTTCGACATCCGCGCCGCGGCGGGTGACGTTCGCGCCGACATAGCCGGCGACGTGCTGACAGAACAGTGTGTTGATCGAGGAGAACGTGCGCTCCACGACGGCCTTGTCGGTCGGGGTCGCCGGCCGGGCCGGCTGGACCGAGACGCCGAGGGTCCGGCAGGCGCTGATGAAGGTGTCGGAGACGAACACCTTGCCGTGGTCGATGACGATCGTGTCCGGCATGATGACCGGCTTCGCGGCGGCGTGTTCCAGCCGGGCGTCAATACTCATCAGCCGCGCGTGCGGGATCAGCGTGGCCGACATCCGAAGCGCCTGCGGCCAACCGGGCCGCATCGGCTCGGGCACCAACATCCGGGCCAGCAGCAGCGCGGCGTCGACCGCCTTCGTCCCGGCCGGGCGCAGGATCGCCGCGCAGATCGTCCGCGTCGCCACGTCGACCGCGATCGTCAGCTCGACCCGGCCGGTCACCCCGTCGTCCAGGATCGCCAACACGTCCAGTGGGGTGGTGTCGATCTGGACCACCTCGCCCGGACGCGCTGCCATCGTGGGCGTGAACGGCGCCTCCGGCCGCCTGGCATGGGACCGGCGGGTCGTCGCCGGCCCGAACGTGTGCTGCCCAGCGGCGAGGGCGTTGACCAGTCGGTAGAAGCTCGCCCGTGCCGGTACCGGCACGACACCGTCGCCATACCGTTCGGCCAGCAGCCGCTGCACTTGGCGCAGCACCCGCGGACGCGTTCCGGTCGACAGCGTCTCCTGCGCGGCCAGCACCTCGACCACCGTGGCGACGAACCGTTCATCTGCCCGTCCCGCCGGCGAGTGCAGCCGGGTGGCCCGTGCGTCGACCAACCCCCACAACCCTTGGTCCCGCCAGCACGCCCGGAGCCGCTGGATCGTGCGTTCCGACGCCGGCGTTCCCACCGCGATCAGCTCGGCGGCCTTCGCCGCAGTGCGCTCGCTCAGGTTGCGCCAGCGCGGGTCGTACTCCGGACGCGGTGCGGTACCCGCGACGCTGTCCGGCGGCAGCCCGGTCTCCACCTCGATCAGGTGCCGCTCCCAAGCCTGCGCCCGCGCTAACACCGGCCCAGGCACGGTGTCCAGCATCCCGAACGGCGGCAACGGCACCGCCGTGGGTTGCGCGCCCAGCAGTTCGAAGTCCTCGGCGGCCACCAGATGCGAGAACAGCACCAGCGAGGTACCGCCGTGAGCGTCCTGCAGCACGTCTGGGTCACCGGCCCCGGCGCACCACAACCCGGCCGACTCATCTCTGACGGCGTGGCGCCCCGGCCGCGCGAGCAGGCACAAGCCTTGGCAATCGACCTCGGCCGGCGCAGCACCCCGACCGAAGGTGGCATCTGCACCTACCAGGTCGTCGTCGACGGCGGCGCCTGCCCCTGGAAGCTGGACTGCGAGCACTGCGACAAGTTCGTGATGACCGGCGCTGACCTGCTGTACTGGCGGCGCAAACGCGAGCAGTGGTGCTCCCTGGCCGAACGCGCCCCCACCGACGAGATGGCCGACTGGCTGCACCAGCAGTTCGAGCCCACCGCCCGCGCCATCGCTGGCCTGGAGCGCGTGCTCGCTGGCCTCGGCCTGCTCGACGACGCCCTCGCGCTAGTCTTGCGACGCCCCCAGGACTACTTCCACCGCCTCTGGACCACCGGGTTCCAAACCGCCACCGTCAGCGTGGAGACCGCCTCATGAGCGTTCCGGAACCGGCAGCGCCGCGCACCGTGGCGGCCAACCAAGCGCGCCGGCAGAGCACCCTCGACAAACTCGAACGCATCGAGACGACGCTGCGGACCATTCGCCGTGAGCGGACTCCGGTCACCTACCCAGCCGTCGCGCGGCGGGCCAGCGTCTCGCGCACCTTCCTCTACCAGAACACCGACGCCAAGACCCTGATGACCGCTGCAATCGCCGCCAGCGGCGACCAGCGCCAACCCAGATAGCGCACGACGCGCAGGTCGAGGCATCATGGCACCAGCGCGCGCTCAACGCCGAGGACGCCCTCAAGACCGCCTACGCCGAAATCGACAACCAGCGCGAGCGAATCGGCATCCTCCTCGGGCAACTCCGCGACCTGCAAGCCGAGTACACCGAAGGCACCGCCCAGCGGCTGGCCGAGGAGAACACCGCGCTCAAGCAGCGCGTACGCCAGCTCACCGACGACAACCGGGGCCTGGAACAGAAAACTGCAGGCCGCCCGATCCAACAACCGCATCCTCGACAAACGCCTCGCCGGCCTGGAAGCCGAACTACTCGACACCCAACTGAACCACCCGACAAACGCCCGTAGGCGCCCCTGAACAGCGCCAGACGCAGTCGCTTCCTGGGCGAGTTGGGTCTTCCCGACGCCCCCGGGCGGGCCGGTCAGGATGACGGCGTTGAGGGCGGGCTCGGCGAACGCGGACGTGATCGCGGCTAACTCGGCAGCGCGCACGGCGAGCGTCCATCAGCCGTCCTCGATAAAAACGCAGAGCGGGTCGTCGCCGGTGTGGATGGCCCGTGGTGTGCTGTCGATCGTGTTGGTGGTCTTGTGTCCCGCGTTCGCGGGTGGGCTGGCTCACGACCCGAAGCCGTGGCAGGCGCCTGCGGATGCGTGGGTTGGTTGCAGCAGCGCCGCGCACGTTCGGTGGGCGGCGCTACGGCAACGGGGATCTCGGTCGGGCAACGGATCTGGCGAGTGTGGTGTGTCAGGTGGAGCGCAGTGCGTCGGTTGGCGACAGCCGTGCGGCCCGCTGGGCGGGGTAGAGTCCGGCGATGGCGCCGATGGTTAGGGCGGCGGCCAGTCCGGCCCAGATTGCGGTGGCCGGTACCAGCGGCCGCCAGCCTTGGTATCCGGCGACGGAGTAGGTGATGAGGACGCCCAGGATGACACCGGTGGTGCCGCCGGCGATGCTGAGCAGTACCGACTCGGTGAGGAACTGGGCCGCGACGTGCCGGCGGGCGGCGCCAATTGCCCTGCGCAGGCCGATCTCTCCGCGGCGTTCGAGGACGGAGATCACCATGACGTTGGCGATGCCGATGGCGCCGACCAGCAGCGCGACCGCGCCTAGGCCGAGGAACAGGCTGGTTGTCGAATCGGCGACGGCGAGCCGGGCGGCGAGCGCGTCGGAGGGGCGGCTGACGCGGACGGTTTCGGGGTGCTGCGGGTTGGTGGCCGCGGCGAGCAGCCCGGCCACGGTTTGGGTCTGTTCGGTGTCGGTCCGCACGTACACCCTGGTCGGGTGGGTGTCGTAGCCGAAGTAGTCCTGCGCCGCGGTGACTCCGATGAGCGCGGACTGGTCGATCTCGGGCGCGAGTTCGACCGGCTGGAGTACGCCGATTACGACGAACCAGCGTCCGCCGACGAAGATGCGCGTGTGCTGGCCGGGTTGGGTAATGCCCAGTTGCTGGGCCGCGTCATGTCCCAGGACGGTGGTGGGATATCGGGCGGTCGCCTCGTTGAAGAACAGGCCTTGTGACATGTGCACGTCGAGGGTGCGCAGCAGGTCGGCGTCGGCGACCCGGGCGGTCAGTCCGCTGGTGCGGTAGACCGGGATCTGGTCGGTGCGGTAGATGTTGACCCCGTCCAGTTCGGCGGTGGCCGCGACCGACCGTACGCCTGCGGTTTGTGCAATGGTGCCCTCCGCGGTCGCCGGCAGGGGTGTCTCTTCGCCGCTGACGGATTGGCCGTTGGCGACGGTGAGCAGGTTTGTGCCGAGCCGGTCGATGCGGGCCAGTAGCTCGGACTGGCTAGAGCGGGTGATGCCGAGCACGGCCACGATCGCGGCGATGCCGATGGCGATGCCGAGCACTGACAGCGCCGCGCGTACGCGTCGGGTGCGTAGCCCGCCGGTGGCGACCGGCAGGAGGTCCACGGCCCGCAACCGTGAGTATTCGGTCACTGGTGGGCCTCTTTGTCGTCGTGTTTGTCGTCGTGGGTGATCAGCCCGTCGCGGATCTCGATCCGGCGGCGGGTGGCGGCCGCGACGCTCGGATCGTGGGTGATGACGGCGATGGTCGTTCCCTCGGCGTTGAGCTGCGCCAGCAGTTGGAGGATCTGCGCGCCGTTGGCGGTGTCGAGGTTGCCGGTGGGTTCGTCGGCCAGCACGATGGCGGGCCGGCCGACGATCGCCCGCGCGATCGCGACGCGCTGGCGCTCGCCGCCGGACAAGTGCAGGGTCCGGTGGTTCGCACGGTGCGACAGCCCGACCCGGTCCAGGGCGTCGCCGGCCGCGGTACGGCGGGCTGCGGCGGTGATCCCCCGGTAGAGCAGTCCGGTGGCGACGTTGTCTGTCGCGCTGAGGTGGTCGAGGAGGAAGAACTGCTGGAACACCACACCGAGGTGGTGGGCGCGCACGCCCGACAGTTGCCGGTCGGACAGCTTCTCGACGGGCTGTCCGGCGATGCGTACCGAGCCGCTGGTCGGGCGGTCCAGACCGGCGGCAAGGTTGAGCAGGGTGGTCTTGCCCGATCCGGATGGCCCGACGATGGCGACCAGTTCTCCTTCGTCGATGCACAGGTCGATGCCGCGGACGGACTCGACCGGTGGTGGGCCGGGGTAGACCTTGCGCGCCTGCTGCAGTTCGAGGACGGCGGTCATGACTGCGGCACCTGGACAGTCATGCCGGCCCGCAATGCGGGTGCTGTGACCTCGACGGTGCCGGCGGTGTCGTCGTACAGCCCCAGTTGCACGTCGACCAGCACGGGCGCACCGTTGTCGCCGATGACACGTACCTGGTAGCCGCCGCCGGTTTTGGCGAGCAGCGCGGTTACCGGGACCATCGTCACGTTGCTGCGTACGGCGGTCGTGATGGAGATCTGGACAGGTGCCTGGTCCAGGCTGCCGCTGCCGTCGGGCAGATGCATCGCGACGGTCACTGGAACGGTCGGCTGTCCGCCGGCGCCGGGTGTGGGCGCCTGCGCGACCTTGCCCACGTTGGTCACGGTGGCGTCGACGGTCTGACCGCCGGGCAGGATCACGCGTACCTGATCGCCTTGTTTGACCAGGTGCTGGCGGTCGGTGGTCAGCCGCGCGGTGACCACCTGGGTGGTGGAGGTCGCCGACAGCACGGGGGTGCCGGGTCCGACGAGCGCGCCTATCGACAGGCTGTTGTCGTGGATGCGCACCGCGGCGGGCAGGAACACGACCTCGCCGAGGTGCAGCGCGCCGATGCGATCGGCTGCGGGCAGCCCGCGGATCTGCTGCCAGCGCCGGATCGCTTGGGCGGTGGCGGAGGAGAAGTGGTTGTCGACCGTGCCCGGATCGAGGCCGAGCGCGGCGAGATTGGCCTCCAGTTGCTGCACATCGTCGCCGTCGCTCATCCCGGACGCGAAGTCGCGGTATGCCGCCGCGGCGCCGTACATGAGCATGACCGGGGTGCCGGAGATGGTGTAGAGGCTGCCCCCGCGCTGGACTGTCGTGCCTTCGGCGGTGGTCCGGGTCAGGATCCCGGTCGGCAGCTGGTTGATGATCGGGTAGTTCCCGTCGTATTCGAGGGTTCCGGCGATCTGCAGCCGCTGGGCGACATCGCCGACGATCACCTGGGCGGTGGTGGTCGACACCGCCGGTGCGGTGGTGGTGGCCGCGGGCGACGCCGGGCGCAGCGTATACCAGCCGGCCGCGCCGGCCACGCCGAGCCCGATCAGGGCTGCCACTGCCACGAGGTTGCGGATTTTCATGATGCGGCGATCCGCCACTCGACCTCGAACGCGATGCACGCGCCGCGCGCGTCGGTGACGCTCTGCGGTATGCCGTCGCCGCCGGAGAACTGCGCGAACCCGGCGTACTTGGTACCGAGCAGGGGGAACGTGCCGTCGGCCTTGGGGTCGGGCCAGTCAGCTACGCCGTGCTCGCGCATGCAGGCGGCGAACTGGCGCATGTGCCCGAGCGTTTCGGCCGACGGCGTCTCGACCTGCTGCGGAATGCTCGCCAGCCGGCGCAGAATGTCCTGGCACGCCGCCCCGGCGACATCGAGGTCGGCTTTGCTGACGTTCGGCCAGCTCAGACCGCCCTGCCAGACCGGGTCGGGAAAGTTGGGCAGGTTGTGCTGTCGGGCACACTGGGAGAACTCTCGCCCGGCCGCCATCGCCTGCGTCTGGAAATCCCCGGCAACGGCGGCAGACGACGACCCAGTCGCAGCGCCGGTCGACGGAGCGCTGTTGGTGCCGGTGCAGCCGGCCAACATGGCCAAGCCCGCCGCAAATGCCAGCAGCAGTGGGGTTCGAGTGGGTTTCATGACGGTAACCGTGCCGCCCGAGGGTGCCATCGCGCGCCCATCCACGGCTGGAACTCGCCCCGCCCGCCCTCTACCCACGGGTGGAGCCGCCGCTACAACCACCGACAGGCGCAGGCCGGGGCGGCCCGGGCCTGTCGGATCACTCTGGCCTGCCGGTGCGCCCACCGCATCACGCCGTGGTGATCTGCTTGTGCTTCCTCGCTGGCCTCGCACCACGGCGCCGGCGCTTGGCCGCAGCTCTGGCGCCCCTTCCGATGGCCGCCCTGGCTCGCGTTCGGCCGGCCCGGCGTGGCGGGGGCCACCGGCACGCCGGGCCGGTGGCCGCGCGGTCTCCGGCGCGATCGTCCCGGCATCGGCCCGGGTCTCGCTGACGTTGCGCCCACGCCGCGGTTGTTGCATGAACGAGACCCCCATCATCTGCATGCGGATGGTTCGCGCCTCGGCGGATTTCTGACTGGGGCACGTCGGCAACCACCGAGCCGCCACCGCGGGGCGAAATCGAGCCCACGTAAGGGGCGGCAGCGTCGCCACCTGACGCGGCGAGCTCATGGGATGTCCTTTCAGGACAAAGCTGCGCAATCCCATGGGGCATCGCCATCCCGCCCCGATGGCACCGCCCCGGCGACCGAGCGCAGCAACAAGACGCAGCTGGCCCGCTGGCGGCGACGCGCGGATCGTTTCGGTCACCGCGAACGGAAAAGCGACCGAACTCCAGCGCATCGACCGGGTGGTCAACCGTCGCCGGAAAGGCGGGCTGCCCGGGATCGCCGTGTCACCGACCTGCGCCACCGATCGCTCGGTGCACATCTACTACGCCGCGTCTCCGAGCGCGCGCGTACAACCAGCTTCGCGCCTACCCAAGGTAGTCGGGTATACGCAAGCGCTGACCTGCCCACCTCGGATCTGCCCGGCTGGCCCGCCTGGTCACTCAGACGGCTGGCCGAGGCCGACAGCGTCGCCGCCACCGCAGTCGACGGCTTCGCCTTTCACCGCCGGGCCACAGGCCCCCGACACGCAGGGCGCTGTTGCTGCACGCCGCCATCGCCGCCGCCCGCCAACAGCACGCCCAGGACCCCGACGTCTACCTTCATGGTGCGGCCAGTGCGGCGGGACCGCTCGGACGTAACGCCAACGAGCCGCGGACCAAGTCCGGGCCAGCCAACGTCACGCTCCACCGCGTACCGGTCGCCATCGCCGCGGCGGTGGTCCTCGACACGACGGGGTCCGGCGGTGCTCGCCGCCGGCCGACGCCGGGCGCAGCGCGAACCAGCCAGCCACGCCGAGCCCGATCAGGGCGGCCACCGGCACGAGGTTACGGATTTTTCATGATGCGGCGACTTGTGGAATGGTCGCCAGCCGGCGCAGAGCGTCTGGGCATGCATCTTTGACGGCCTGGGCGTCGGCTGGGGACACGCCCGGAAAGGTTACCCCGTTCTGCCAGACCGGGTCGGGGAAGTTGGGCAGATTGTGCTGGCGGGCGCACTGGGTGAGCCCCCGCCCGGCCGCCATCGCCTGCGTCTGGATATCCCCGGCAGCGGTGGCAGACGACGACCCGGTAGGGGCAGCGGTCGCACTGGTCGCAGCGCCGGTCGACGGAGAGGTGTTGGTGCTCGTGCAGCCGGCCAGCATGGCCAAGCCCGCCGCGAGTGCCAGTAGCAGTGGGGTTCGAGTGGGTTTCATGACGGCAACCGTGCCGCCCGAGGGTGCCACCGCGCGCCCATCCACGGCTCGAACTCGCCCGCCCGCCCTCTACCCACGGGTGGAGCCGCCGCTACAACCACCGACAGGCGCGGGCCGGGCGCCGCCCCGTCTAGCATCGTGACGTGCAGCTACGCGACTTCCGCCGCCGCCCGATCGTCCGCGACGTCGGGCTCGGGCTGCTGCTGCTTGCCACCAGCGCGCTGACGCCGGGACTCGTCCCGGACTCGTTGATGCAGCAGAAGGTGATCACCGTTCTGGGTTCCGAGGCGGTCTGGAACCGTCTGCTGGTGCTGTGGTGGCTGGGTATCGCGGCATCGGTCGCCGCGCTGGCGATCTCCCGCCGCCGGCCGCTGGCCGCGTTCGCACTGGCCGGGGCGGCTGCTGTCGTGCACCGGATCAACCCCGGTCTGCCGGTGCCCCCCACTGACCTCGCCGCGGTGATCTGCCTGTACCACCTCGCCAGCCTCGCACCACAGCGCCGCACCGCGACGGCGGCGCTGGCAGCAGCCTTGGCGATCCTTCCGATAGCGGCCCTGGCCGCGCTCGCCGCCCCCGGATGGTGGACGGTCACCGACACCGACACCGACAACGCGGCCGCGCCGACCTGGGACTCGGGGACGCTCGCGTCAGCCGTCACCGGCGCGGTCGTACCAGCACTCCTGCTCGGCATCGCGTACGCGGCTGGCGACAACACCCGCACCCGCCACCTGCACCACACCGCGCTGCAGCAACGTGCCGCCGACCTGCAACGCGAACGCGACGCCCGCGACGCCCTGGCGGTCGCCGCCGAACGCGCCCGAATCAGCCGCGAACTGCACGACATCCTCGCCCACGGCCTATCGGTCATGGTCATCCAAACCCAAGGCGCCGCCGCGGCCCTGCACCGCCAGCCCGAACGCGCGGCTCAAGCGCTGGCCAGCACCATCGACACCGGCCGGGCCTGCCTGGCCGAAATGCGCCGGCTACTCGGCGCTGTCCGCGGCCAACCAGACGCCGCCGCCCCGCTGGCACCATCGCCGGGCATCGGCGCGCTTGCAGCCCTCGTCGACCAGACCCGCACCGCCGGAACCCCGGTCAGCCTGCACGTGCAAGGCAACGCCCGCCCGGTACCCTCCGGCGTCGACCTCGCCGCCTACCGCATCGTCCAGGAAAGCCTGACCAACACCCGCAAGCACGCCGGCGCCGGCGCATCGGCCCGGGTCCAGCTGTCGTTCCGCCCCGACCACCTCGAGATCGAGATCGCCGACGACGGACCAGGCTGCCCGCCACCCGAACCGGCGCACGACACCTTCGGGACTGCAGGCAACGGCCTGCGCGGCATCGCCGAGCGCGTATCGGCGCTCGGTGGCACCGTCGAGTTCACCGGCCCGCCCGGCGGCGGGTTTAGCGTACGCGCCCAGCTGCCCATCGGCGAAACCGCATGATCCGCGTCCTGCTCGTCGACGACCAGGCCCTAGTACGCACCGGATTCCGCCTGATCCTCGACCAGACAACCGACATCGCCGTCATCGGCGAAGCGGCATCGGGTACCGAAGCGCTCAACCTGGCCTGGACCACCCACCCGGACGTCGTGCTGATGGACGTGCGCATGCCCGGCATGGACGGCATCGAGGCGACCCGCCGCCTGCTCGACTCCGGCCACAGCCAACCACCGAAGATCATCATCCTGACGACGTTCGACCTCGACGAATACGTCTTCGCCGGCCTCCAAGCCGGCGCCAGCGGCTTCCTCCTCAAAGACGCCCTCGCCGGCGATCTCCTCACGGCCGTGCGCACCGTCGCCGCCGGCCAAGCAGTCGCGGCACCATCAGTCACCCGCCGCCTCATCGAACACTTCGTCACCTCCCGGACCCCGCAACGCGACGAATCCCGCCTATCAGCGTTGAGCGTCCGCGAACGCGAAGTCCTCACCCTCATCGCACGAGGGCTGACCAACGCCGAGATCGCCGAACGCCTCGTACTGTCCGAAGGCACCGTGAAAACCCACATCAACCACATCCTGAGCAAGCTCGCCGTACGCGACCGTGTCCAGGCGGTCATCCTCGCCTACCAGACCGGCCTGGTCGACACCGACCAGTAGCCGGTACCTCCACACAGCAACCCGGCGGGTGCGAAACGGTCCAGGACGGGTACGCCAGCAAATGGGGCGCAGGCCGGTCGTGCTCCAGCGCAGTGCGAGCGGCGCGCAGCAACGCGACGGACATGTTCACGACGTGTTTGCCCAGCTCAGTGGCGCTGCTCACACCGACTGTGGTCGGTAAGATCGAGCTTGACCAGGTCAGAAGGGTAGTCCTCCGAGAGCACGGCGGTCTCGGCGACGACGCGGTCGCGCCCGGGTTCATCGGCATCTCCGCCCGGTACCTGCTCAACGCCGGCTATCACCTCATCGTCGACGGCATCCTGCGCACCCGCAGCTACGGCACCGTGTTGCGGCAGCTGATCGCCGAACATCCAGGCCCGAGCCACGTCTACTACCTCGACGCCAGTCTCGAGGAGACCATCCGCCGCCACTGAGGCCGAACCGAGCCGATCCCGGTCAGCGCCGAAGAGATGCGTGGCTGGTATGTGGCGCTCGATACGCTGGGTGCGTCCGGTGAGCACGTCATCCCTGAGACTTCGACGTTTGAGCAGACCGTTGCCACGATCCTCGATACCAGCCGCCTGGCCGGCATGGCGCCGGCGACGCCGTGCCCGACCCGGTGCGCCCGCTGCGCGCAGAAGCGGACCGACGACCGCAACGCCATGCCGGCCACAGCCGGGCGCCACGATGGACCGGCATGCGAGGAGGCGGGGTGAGCGCGGTGCCGGGGACCACCGTGCGGGTCTATCCGATCGGAGCGACCGGATGCTGATCACACCGCTGTGCGTGGATCTCATCGATGCGGTCGCGGACGTGATGCGCTTCGGCGAGCCGTATGTCACGGTCCGCGGCCCATCTGACTACTTGCTCTACAGCCGCTTGTTCGCCTCGACCTGCCCGGTTGCCATCGACGACGGCGCGGTGATCGGTGCGGTGATCGCGATGCGCAGCCAGGACGAGCCGGACGACGTGCACGTGCAGGACGTCGCCATCCACCCAGCCCACCGCCGCCGCGGCGTGGCCGGCGCACTCATCAGCTCGGTGGCCATGCAGGCGCGCGTGTGGGGCTGTCACCGGCTGTGGCTCACCTGCGCTCCGGGCAACACCACAGCCATCGCGACCTGGCAGCGGCTTGGCTTCCGCAACCTCCCCGGGAGCTACACCATCGACGGGATCCAGGTGATCGCGGACTGCAAGGGTCCGGGCCGGTGCCACCCCGTCTTCCAGCTCGACCTGCCCGCCGCCGGACCGGTAGCTCAGCCCGGCACCGCGGCTGGAGCCGACACGTGACGACAGCCGGTGGCGATCGGCAGGCACTACGGGATCTGACGGGCGACGCAACCCCCGCGTCTGCCGGGAACCAACTCCAGCAACACCTGGAGGGACCGGACACTGCGTGACATGTGACCAGCCACCACATCATGCCACGGCCACCCGGCCCCCGCGCAGCCCCGCCCAACGCGCACGTGCCATCACGAAGCGGTATCTGCAACGTTGCGGCTACCCGTCACGGCTTGTAGGTCTCGTAGCTCACCACAGCGGAAGTCGAATACGAGGCTGTCGAGCGCGGATTGGTGCGCAGCCTCAGCGCAGACCATCGAACAGCCGGACGCACGCCGACGTTGGTCGTATCGCTGTCGGAGTCGACGTAAAGCCCGTCTACTCTAGGTCGCAGCCCGATCCCTCGGTGAACGAGTTCATCGGTCAGCCGGGACGGTGCCGTGAATCTCGCCGGGCAGCTCATGCTTACGGTGGCCGATCACCCGCGTAAGAGCGCGCCGAGCGCGTCGAGCCTGGTGTGGACGCCGCTGATCGTGGCATCGAGGTGGTGGTGGCCTCGGGCGAGCAGTGCGCGGGCGTAGAGGGAACCGCTGAACACCTCGATCGGGATGTCCTGGTAGATGCCGTCGATCGGGGACGTCGTCGTAGCGGACGAAAAATAGCTGTGGCCGTCACTGGAGATCGGGGTCCAGATGGCCAGAATACGGCGAAGATTCGCCATGGATCCGGTCCAGTCGGCCGGCTGTCGTACCGGCAGCGCGATCTTGTTGGTGTCGGTCCACTTCTCGAGACGCAGGTGCTTCTTCTGGAGCAGGTTCCATTGCTCCAGCGCGTAGCTGGCGGCGTCATCGCCGATGGTGCGGTAGTGCCAGCCGCCGGTGCTACGTGAGCTAGAGGTCCAGTGTTTGCACTCCACGGCCGTCAGCGCGGCATCGTCGAGGACGAGCCACCCATCCAGGAAGCGCACTTTAGGTTTGTACATGCCCGCGAACGCGAACGCGTTGTTGTCCCGGGCGGGCCTACCAGGCAACCGCCGAACCGTTGAACCTGCGGCGTGCAGCGCATCAGCGAGCAGGTCGAGCAGGAGTGATTCGCCGACGAGGCTGCTGAGCGCGCCGACCACCGCGCCTTCGCCTGGTTCGGTGAAACGGGTGTCGAATCGGGCGATAAGCGCCCGGAGGTCGTAGGCCACCACGCCCGCGGAGTACTCGTTCAGGTCCGGAATGGCGTCTCCCTCGCGGACACGTTCGGGCATCACGCCTCCTTTGCGCTAGTGGCCAGGCGGGCCGTACCGTGCTCGATCGCGGTGACCATGATCCGGCCAGGGCCGCGCACGGTGGCGGCCTGCCCGTCCGCGTCGACGTCCAGCGACCATCCGTGCCCGGCGTCGGAGTGGTGCGGGCGCCGGGCACGGAGCTCGCCGACCATCAGGGTGCCGAGCTTGCGGACCGGGTTGGCCTGCGCCTTGTGCCAGGTAACCGGGCTGGGCTGGCCGACGAGCCACTGCCATTCCCCGGCGGGGGCGAGGCCGAAAACGACCTTGCTGTTGGCGTTCGGGTCGCGGCGCCAGCCCCGGACATCGAATACGCCGACGATGATGCCGTTGGCCACGGCCAGGATCTGGTCGGCGTAGCCATTGAGGGTGCTGTCCGCGATCGCCCACCACTTCTCGGTACAGGAGGGCACGTCGCGTGCCCGATCGTCGAGCCTTCCCCGCAGGCTGGTCGTGATGTTCAACGCGAGCACAGACGCGCCTTCCCTTTCACTCGCTGCCCGTCACATTCATGGACGACGCTATCATCTTCTTATCTAAGAAGTCACCCAAGAAACATGCGTATCTTGGAGTGTCTTGCATCAGTGTCAGCGTCGGCCGCGTGGTGCGGCGCCGGCCCAGGTGCACCTGGGCCGGCGCGAAAAGCGGCCTCTTCCGATCGTGGGAGGGGCCGCTTTTCGGTGTCCGCACGGACCGTCGACATGCGGATCGGAGGGTCGGATCGCCAGGGCAGCTCCTCGAAACCGCATCTGCCGATCCGACGAAGAACCGTTGACATGGCCAGCGCGCGGCTCGATCACTCGCCGGCTTCCGAGAAGCGTCTGTCCTCCGGACACCGTCGGACAACGTCACCTCCGGTCGGACGTGGGCACACTCAATCGCTCCGACACAGACGAGCACCCACCGAGCGCCTCAGATCCACAGTAGACGGTCGGCGTCAGTGTTTTTGCTGCTCAGCAGCCGTCTAGACCGGCAAAGATGGCGCATTCCTGAGGATTAAAGTCCGCAGCTCTGCCATTGAGCTAGCAGCCCGCGCCAACAGGATACCTCGTCCGCCCACCTCGGCTCGCGTCCGTTTCCGCCCTGGCACGCATTGCCCTGGTCCAGGCGCTGCGGGTCCACGTCGTGGAACATCGCAGTGTCCCGTCAGCGCAAAATCCGGGTGGGTCCGCGCTGGTCCGTCTACGGTCCTGAACATCCGAGCACCCACCGAGCACCCACGGCGATCACCGTCCCGCGTATCGGCTGTTCGTGTACCGACTACGTCCACGCTGCCCTACATGCAGGGCGGACCTAGCGGACGTCGCTCGCCGCGACTGGGCTGGACCCGGCGGAGGTGATCCGGACGTGGCAGCGGTGAATCGATGTTCAGACGTGGATGGCCATCGACGGACGTCTGGCCGTGGACGTCGAGGAGGTCTAGACCATTCAGCGGCGTGTTCAGGTGTAGGGCTCGAAAAGTGGTTACGCCGGTTGGCCAACAGTTCTGCAGATGCTCGACGTCGACATGGCCGACACGATGGAGGCTATGAGCGCTTCGTTGGTCTACCTGCTGCTTCGCCAGGTCCTGCAGATGTTGACCCAGTTCGCCCGCGACAGCGGAGCCAAGGACGTCGAACTCCTCGTGCTGCGCTGCCAGGTGGCGGTACTCCGCCGCCCCGCTTGCGCCATCGCCGATGCCTGGGCTGCTGACGACCAGTTGCACCCGTCCGCTCGAAGCAATCAAGCGCCTGACTGAGTGAGGCCGTTGCCCGGGCCAAGCGCCCGTCCCGATGGGCGAGCCCGCCTCCGCGCACGACCCGACCAGCCAGGCGTTCGCGCCAGAACGCCTTATCCCCATCCAGCACGCACAGCCGGTTGCCAGCAGCGTCGCCGTCCCGCGCACGCACGCTCGTGGCGCGGAACGGACATCCTGGAGCCAGCGGATCAACCCCACCGGCCCGCGGCAACGCCAGGTAGCGCGGCAGCCAGCGGAAGCGATGTTGGCCTCGCAGCGGCGGCGTATGCTGCAAATGCTGGCTGAGTATCCGTACGTCACCATCCACGAGATCCGCGACGCCACGGGTGTCTCGATGCCCACGATCCATCGCGATCTGCACGCCCTCGCCGCGTCGGGCGCGCTGCTGCGTATCCGCGGCGGGGCGGCCAGAGCGCCGGGCCGTCACGTCGACGCACTGCTGTCCACCTGCCAGAGCACCTGCCTGACCTGCCTGTTCACCTGCCTGTCCAAGGCCCAACGGGCACTGTAGGAGGGCAACGCCGCAGCGCTGGAAGCGATCCTCACGCAGGCGTTGCACTGGTGCCGGCACGTTCGCTCCCACGGACACGACCAGCGCCGAGCGCACCGGGCGAGTGTGACTGCACGCATCGGCCCCGCCGCCGCGGACATCAGCTCTGACCCGTGGATCGTCCCAGACGAGCAGGTGCCCAAGCCGACGGTGTCATCTGCCAACCGCTCACCATGCCCGCACACCTCCGCGAACGCATCCGACCGGCCATCGGACGGACCGAAGGTTCCAACGATGTGATCGCGCGGCCGTGGTGGCACTGGACGAACGGGAATGGGGACCGCCGGGCGCGTCGCACGACGACGCATGGCATCCTACGTCTCGACTCCCGCCTTACCGGCCGGGTACGGCAACTGCGCGGCTGGGGCCCCTGCGCACGAGCGACTCAACCTGTTCGCTCGGCGGCGGTGGTGGCTCCGGACGGTCGACGCGACCAACGACGACGTGCCCGACGCCTTCGCGGTAGCAGGCGCACCGAACGCCGTCGCCCGGTGCTTCGCGCACGCGTCGGCGACGTCGTCGCCCGGCCGTCCCCATCCACGCCCTGCCCAGCCAGTCGCAAGCTGGTCCGATCGTCGCCACCGGCCTTCGAGCCAGCTGTACGACGAGGCGCTGCAGGAGACCTGGGAGTACTGCACGGTGATACCGGGGTAGATCGCGACGAGAGCAATAGTGCCGTCCAGGTTCGTCAGCGCGGCACCTCGACGGTTGACGCCGGGCGCCAGCGCGTCCTATCTTATTGACGCTTAGATTCTAAGTGACTATTAGATTGGACGCGGGATGCGCAAGGCGGTCTTGATCACTGGCTGTTCGACCGGCATCGGGCGGGCCACCGCGCTGGCCTTCGCGCGCGCCGGACTCCCGACCTACGCGAGTGCCCGACGCCTTGAGACCATCGAGGATCTCGCCGCGGCCGGGTGCCGACTCCTGCAGCTGGATGTGACGGACGAGGTCTCGATGGCGCGGGCGGTCGCGACGGTGGAAGCCGAATGGGGCTCGGTCGGAGCGTTGATCAACAACGCGGGCTACGCCGAGTCCGCGCCGTTGGAGGAGGTGACGATGGCGGCGATCCAGCGGCAGTTCGACACCAATGTCTTCGGGCTGCTGCGACTCTGCCAGCTCGTGCTGCCCCGGATGCGCGAGCTCGGCACCGGCACGATCGTCAACGTCGGATCTATCGGCGGCCTGATCACCGCTCCGGCCGCGGGCGCTTACCCCATGACCAAGTACGCGTTGGAGGCGCTCAGCGACGCGCTGCGGATCGAGGTGCGCGGCTTCGGCATCCATGTGGTGCTGCTCGAGCCGGACGGGGTGCGCACCCAGTTTCCGGTCACGGCGGCCGCAACAACACCGCGGGCCGTGCCCGGGCCGTACGACAGGCTGAAGGACAGTCACAGCAAGGTACTGGCGAGCAGCTACCGCGATGGCGCCCGAGGCCTGCTGTCGCCCGAAGCGGTGGCGGACGTGGCGGTGAGGGCTGTGACCTCCACACGGCCCAGGGCCCGCTACCGGATCGGCCTGCAGGCCCGGTTCGCGCCGGCGCTGCGGCGGTTGGCGGGGGACCGGGGCTGGGACTCGCTCATGGCGCGTATGTTCCCTGCATGACCGGACGGGAACGATCCGCGGCCGCGCGGCGCCACTATCACCACGGCGACCTGCGCGCCGCACTGATCGACGCCGCCGTCGAACTCATCGCGGAAAGAGGCATCCGCGGATTCTCCGTCGCCGAAGCCAGCCGACGGCTCGGCGTGAGCTCCGCCGCCCCGTACAGTCACTTCGCCGGCCGGGACGACCTCCTCGCCGACGTCGCGATCCGGGCTGCCGGTGTGCTGGCGGCCGCCCTGGCCGCCCATACGCCAGCCGATCTCAGCCCGGCCGATCGGCTGTGCGCGGCGGCGAGTGCCTACGTCACCTTCGCCAGCGGCAACCGAGCGCTGTTCGAGGCGCTGTTCGGCTCCGGGTTGGACAAGCAGCGGCATGCCGGGCTCGAGGCGGCGTCGCAACCCGTGACGGACATCTTCATGGCGCCGGCGCTTGCCCTCTGCCCCGACGAGGCTACGGCCCGGGACCTGGCCTTCACCGTCGCGATCGTCGCCCACGGCCACGCCACACTGCTGCTCGACGGCGCGTTCGGCCGGGATGAACCGGCGGTCGAGCGCGCCGCCCACCACGCCGCCACGACGACCCGGGCCATCATCGGCGGCTGGCCCGCGCCGCAGCCATGACGCCGACGAGTCACCGAGTTGGCCATCCGCCCTCTTCGCGTCGCCACCACCCCACGAGGGTCAGGGCACCGTCACGACGACCGCGCCCCGGACGTGTCCGGCTTCCACCTCGTGGTGTGCCCGGCCGCCGGCCGGCACGTGACGCCGTCGCACCGGCCACCCGCGACCGGCACCCCCGGGGGTGCATCACCACCGAGCACCCACAGCGCACGAGGAGGGCGCGTCGGCATCCGCCGAGCCGCTCGTGCGGCGCCCTCGCGAACCCTGCCACCATCATGCCGGCGAAGCGCGCCCACCGGGCGGCGGCCGGCATGCGGCCTTATGGTGCGGCCGCACGCCGCGGCGCTGGGTCGGGTACGTACGGGTGCGACACCGCGGGGTGCCCTGCGCCGCCTGCACCCTACGCACAAGGCTCGTACCTTGGCCCGAAGAACCATTGGCCGGGGTTCGGGCCTTGTTCGCGTCTGCGGCCCAGGTGAGGGCGTCGGCGTTGACGGCTGGGTCGAGCAGCATCTCGAACGGGCGGGCGTTCTCGACTCGGAGTTCGTCGTCCTCATCGACGTAGACCTTGATGAAGCACGCCTGGTTGCACAGGCGACGGTTGGCGTCATCGCAGCGGGAGTAGACGTCGGCACAGTTCCCGAGCAGGTTCAGAGCGTCGTTCAGGTGAGCGCGGGCATCGGTGTATTCGCCGTGGTGGGCGTCGAGGCGACGGTTCACCAGGTCGAGCTCGCCGCTGGTGCGGTCCTGCTCGCGTTTGAGCACGGCGAGCGGGATCGCGTCGGCGTAGTAGGCCTGCATGAGGCGGCCCTGTTCGTGCTCCAGCCGGCATCGGCGATCCGCGCCGCCCAGCTCGGCCTGCCCGTCTCGTTCGGCGTGCTCGGCGGCAGCGCCACCGGCTCCGCGGCCCTCGCCACGCTCTACCGGCGTGTCGCCGAGCAGTTCGGCAAGGCCCCCGAGCAGACCGTGGTCATGCTCGGATCGCCGGGCTACGTCGCCGACACCGACGCCCAGGCTCGCGAGGTCTGGTGGCCGCGCTGGCACCAGTTCATGAAGACCGTCGGCGAGCAGCGCGGCTTCCCGCCCCCAGCCGGGACAGTTACGACAACGACACCGCCCCTGACGGCGGCCTCCTGGTGGGCCCCCGGAGAGGGTCGCCGAACGGATCATCCACATGCGCGAACACTGGGGTCACGTCCGGCAGTTCATCCACATGGACATGGGCGCACTCCCCCAGCGTGACTTCCTACGCGCCATCGAACTGTACGGAACGCGCGTGCTGCCTCTCGTGCAGGCCGAACTCGGCACCACGCGAGCCACCGAACTCCTCCGCCTCCGCACCCACCGGCCTGCGGCGGAGGAACCTGCTTCTCTTTGACGCGAGTGGCGAGAGGCACTGACCCGCTCTCGGAGATTGCCGCCAGCGCCTCCCGCGTGGACGGCGCCCGCTCAGACCGCCGGCTCGAACAACTCGAGGACCTCGCGGTCCTTGAGCATCCGCCAGTAGTGCTCCGCCAATGTGTCGGGAGAGACTGTCGGGAACTCCGAGGCGACGAACCCGCTGTCAGACAGGGTCTGGTGCCCCTGGCTGCCGAGGATCAACCCGCCCACGACGACGCTGCCGACGTAGATGCCCTTGTCGGCGACCTCGTCGTGCAGCGATTGGAGGTAGTTTCGCATTCCGGCCATCGCCGGGGCGATCCCGAAGATGTTGGTGTGGGGTGCGTCGCGGACGTGCCGTGCGTCACCAGGATCCCGCCGTCTCCGCGTTCGATCATGCCGGGCAGCACCGCGCGGATGATCTCCACCGGGGTCAGCAGGAATAGGCGACTCCAGTGGGCGAGGACCGCGCTGTCCAGCTCGGCCGCTGGGACGAAGGGGTCGGTTGAGATGGGGCCGTATTCGATGACGTCGATGGCTCCCATGCGGTTCTCGATCGAGGAGACCAGGCCAGCGGCGAGGTCGGGCTCCGAGAGGTCCGCGGGGAAGGTCTCCGCGGTGATGCCGGAATGAAGCGATCGGCGACCAGCGCGACGCCGTCGCGCATCGGCACCCGCAGGCCCCGCTCGATGCGGTAGTCGCATGTCGCGGGAGGCAGCAGCAGGAGGCGCGACATAGCCCGGTCGCCCATTCGCTCGCCCCAACTGCGCGGGACACCCGCTGATTCGCGCTGCTGCATTCGTACTCCTTGAAACGAGGACTGTCGTGGGGCGGGCGCGAAGTGAGCTCGAGCTCTGCCTCTCGGGCACTCAGCCGAGCGGGACCCCTGAGGCGCGTGACATCACTCGGTCGAATGCCCGGTCGGGCAGGATTCGACGAAGGGCGATGCCGAGCTTGACGCCGGGTCCGACGGGATACCGGGTTTTCGGCCTGCGCACCGTGGCGGCGCGAACGATCGTGTCGGCGACGAGGGAGGCAGGGGTATGGCTTGCTCGCGCTCGTTCCGAGACGAGGCTTCGCGCCACGGCTTCGGCTTGACGCGCGTAGGCGCCGTCGCCGGAGTTGCTCCGTATGTGATCGACGGCAATCTCGGCCCACTCGGTCTGCGTGCCGCCGGGTTCGATCACCACGACGTCGATGCCGAACTGCTGGAGCTCGAACCGGAGCGTGTCGCTCATTGCTTCGAGGGCGAACTTGGACCCGTGATACCACGAGCCGAGCGGAGTGGGCACCCGGCCGCCGACGGAGCTCACGTTGACGATGCGGCCGGATCTCTGCTGCCGCATCTGCGGCACCACGAGTTGGACGAGGCGCATTGCGCCGAACAGGTTCACGTCGAACAGTCGCCGGGCGTCGTCGATGGGCGTCTCCTCGACTGAGCCCAGGGTGCCGTATCCCGCGCTGTTGACCAGCAGGTCGATCCGGCCCGCCTCGTCGAGGAGATGCGCAATGCCCTGAGTGACGGAGTCGTCGTCGGCGACATCCATGACCAGGGGACGGATGCCGTCCGGGGCCAGGCTGGCGAGCCGGTCCGCTCGGCGCGCGGCGCCGTAGACCGTGAAGCCGCGGGAGGCGATCCGTCGTGCTGTTTCCTCGCCGATGCCGGACGAGGCGCCGGTGACGAGTGCGACCTGCTGGGTCATGGTGTCCTCTTTCGGGTGTGCGTCGGTCGTGGTCACTGGGCGGCGAGGACGAGGCGTCCGGCGAGTGCGCGGCTCTCCATCCGCTCATGGGCGATTGCGGCCTGATCGAACGGCAGGACGTCGACAACCGTCTGGCCGAGGCCTGCGGAGATTGCGGTGCGGGCCGCCTCCAGCGCGGGCCGCACGACCTGGGGATGCGTCGGCAGGTAGGCGCCGGCGTTGAACCCGGCGATCGTCACGCTGCCCAGCCAGAGCCGGTTGTCGGGGACGGTGTGCTCCCAGTCGCCGCTCGCGTTGCCCGCGGCGATCAGACGGCCTCCGGGGCCCATGACGGCAAGACTCTGCGTGCGGATCTCTCCGCCGACGGGGTCGATGACAATGTTGAACCTCTCATCGCCGAGTTCCTCGGACAGCCGCGTCGAGTCCACGATCCGGTCGTAGGGCAGCTCCGTCGCCTTCGCGGCGTCGAGCTTGCCGGGGCGGACCGTCCCGACCACGCGGGAAGCGCCGAGCTGCTTCGCGACGCCGGGGAACGCACTGGCTAGGCCGCCGAGGGCGCCGTGGACGAGCACGCTCTCGCACTGGCGGAGGTGCGCGACCTCGGTGAACGCCGCGTAGGCCATCGCGGCATTGGGGATCATCGACACCGCCAGCTCCGGGGCAATGCCGAACCCCTCGATCGAGACGATCTGCGACGCGGACGCGACATACACCGAGGCGTAGCCGCCGGTGCCGGTCTGGGACATCGCCACCACCTGCTCGCCGACGCGGAAGCCGGTCACGCCCTCGCCGAGTTCGCTGATCGTGCCGGTGACCTCCAGCCCCGGAACGAACGGCGGCTGCGGCATGCCAGGGGTGTCCTTGTAGACGCCCCGGCGGAAGAACAAGTCGATCAGCCCGACCGCGGCATGGGTGACGTCGATGGCGACCTGTCCGGACCCCGGGACGGGGTCGGGCAGCTCGGCGAGCGAGAGAACGGTCGGGTCTCCGAAGGCGGTGGCCTGGACGGCGTGCATCAGCGATTCCTCTTCTGCGCAGGTCAGGAAAAGATAACGCATCATATGATGCGTTATCGAGAGCATAGCACCGCGAGGCCGTTAGCGCATGCCCCGATGCGTTATTGTGGAGGTATGCGTGAGCGGGCCCGATCTGCCGAAGACAAGGCGCAGCGATCCGAGGATCTCCTTGCCGCCGCGGAAGCGCTCACCATCGAACTCGGCGGCGTCCGCTTCGTCACCATCGCGGCGGTGACCCAGCGTGCGGGCCTGCACCGGACAGGCGTGCGGCGGTACTACGCCAGGAAGGAAGAGCTCCTCCTAGAGCTGGCCGAGCGCGGATGGGGGCAGTGGCGCAAGGCCATCGGAGAGGCAGTCGAGGATCGCAGCGACCTCCAGCCCGTCGAAGTCGCGACCATCCTCGCCGGGACCATCACATCGCTGTCCGTCTTCTGCGACCTCCTGGCACACGTCGCAATACGCCTCGAAGACGACGTCGACCTCGAGCGAGCCCGTCGCTACAAGACCCACGCGACCGCAGCGCACGACGAGCTCGTGGGCGCATTGACGCAAGCCAGTGTCATGACGGCCGCCGAGATCCAGACCCTCGTGGCGGCGACGGTATCGCTGACGGGCAGTCTCTGGCAGGTCGCACATCCTGCGCCGACACTCGCCGCGCTCTACGAGCAGGAGCCGAGCTGGGCCCACGCCGCGCTGGACTTCGAGCCGCGACTCACCCTGATCCTCCAAGCCACCGCGATCGGACTCGGACAGGTTCTGGTCGCCGAACCGTGACCGTCGCCCCTACGGACTCGGGCTCGGGCTTTTCCTGCCACTAAGGTCGAGTAGCCGGGAGGGATCTCACTTCCCGGCTCTCACAGATCTGGGCGTGACAGTCTCCCGTCACCCAGCTCTTGTCATCCTGTCTGCCAGGCGGTGCGGACCCATGCCCAGTGGGCGAAGAGTTTCGGGTACTGGCTGGTGATGCGTTGCCAGCATGCCATTGCCTTCGTGTAGGACCGCAGCCGTTTGTATTTCTTGCGGATCCAGCGCACCACGTAGGCGTTGATGCGCCCGAGGAGGGGACACAGCGCGGAGCGGAAGAACGCTCCGTAGTACTGGGTCCAGCCGCGAATGATCGGGTTGATCTTCTTCGCGATCTCGCCGATGTTGAGGGGAGTTCTGCGGTGCAGCCGCCAACGGCGGACCTCACCGCTGATCTTCTTCAGGGCTTCGGTGCTGATCGCGGGCAGGAACGAGGTGAACTTCTTGCCGTGCCTGCTGCGCGCCGCGCGGGCGCGGAACGTGAACCCCAGGAAGGTGAACGACGTGTGCTCGTAGCTGCCCCGTCGGTCACCGTCCTTGCAGTACACGATCCGGGTTTTCGTCGGGTGCAGTCGCAGCCCGACCTGTTGCATCCTGTCCGCGATCGCCGCCCGGATGTGTTGGGCTTGTCGTTCGCTGACGCAGTGCACGACCGCGTCGTCGCAGTAGCGTTCGAATGGAACGCCCGGATACTCCCAGGCCATCCAGGCGTCGAACGCGTAGTGCAGGAACAGGTTCGCCAGCACGGGCGAGACGGCTGACCCTTGCGGGGTGCCGCGGTCTCGCTGCTGCACGCTGCCGTCGGGTAGTGCCAGCGGGGCTTGCAGCCACCGCTTGACGTAGAGCACCACCCATGGCTGGTCGGTGTGTGCCGTTACCGCTTTGACGACGTGCGCGGGGAGCACCACAGGGATCGCCGCGGCGTAGATCGGCGAGCCGGACCATCCCCGCGTGCGCGGGGAGCACTCACATCGCTAGGTCAACCATCCAGTAGTCTATGGACCATCCCCGCGTGCGCGGGGAGCACTTCAAGATCAGGCCCTCGCGGACCAGCGCCTTGGGACCATCCCCGCGTGCGCGGGGAGCACCCTTCTGCTGAGCGGTAGTGGACCCACGGCACCGGACCATCCCCGCGTGCGCGGGGAGCACGACCGTCCGATGGACGGCACGGGCTATGGCCAAGGACCATCCCCGCGTGCGCGGGGAGCACCACGCCGGCCGCGGACACAACCAAACCCGTCGCGGACCATCCCCGCGTGCGCGGGGAGCACGAGAAGACCCTCCGTCGGTACCGCGCCACCGCCGGACCATCCCCGCGTGCGCGGGGAGCACGAAGGCCTGCCGGTCGACTGAGCCGAGCTCGCCGGACCATCCCCGCGTGCGCGGGGAGCACGCTCCCCGGAACGGCGGCCAACTGATGACCTCCGGACCATCCCCGCGTGCGCGGGGAGCACTCCCCCTCAGGTTCTGAGGTGGGGGGGTTCAAAGGACCATCCCCGCGTGCGCGGGGAGCACAGGCGGCCTGACCATGAACCTGAAGGCGTTCAAGGGACCATCCCCGCGTGCGCGGGGAGCACATCGGGTACTACATCGTCGCCGGCCGCGTCGACGGACCATCCCCGCGTGCGCGGGGAGCACGTTGTTGAGCAGCAGGTCAGCCACGTACTGCACGGACCATCCCCGCGTGCGCGGGGAGCACAGCGGCTTCACCGCTGCGTCGTACCGCGCCAACGGACCATCCCCGCGTGCGCGGGGAGCACATCGTGGCCGGGTGGCTGTACTCGAACCGGTAGGGACCATCCCCGCGTGCGCGGGGAGCACAGCGCGGACCAGGCCGAAGCCAACCGCGACCAGGGACCATCCCCGCGTGCGCGGGGAGCACATGCGTTAGCCCAGGTCAGAGGCCCACCTGGTAGGACCATCCCCGCGTGCGCGGGGAGCACCACACGCTGCCGGGCTGGCTGGCCGCCGCCACGGGACCATCCCCGCGTGCGCGGGGAGCACCTGTTCGGCGTTCAGGACGGCTTCCACAACACCGGACCATCCCCGCGTGCGCGGGGAGCACAACGCTCTCATCTGCTCATGCTGGACAGAGTCCGGACCATCCCCGCGTGCGCGGGGAGCACGGTCCCGGATGGCGCGGCTGTTGACCTTCACATGGACCATCCCCGCGTGCGCGGGGAGCACCTGCGCTGGCAGCTGCAGGCGTAGTCGTGGCCCGGACCATCCCCGCGTGCGCGGGGAGCACCGCGAATCGAATATCCACCCCGTCGAGGGTGAAGGACCATCCCCGCGTGCGCGGGGAGCACGCCGGATTCGTCAGCTTCCCCTCGTGAACAAGAGGACCATCCCCGCGTGCGCGGGGAGCACTGAAATGACCTAGGCCAAATGGCCCCGACTCTCGGACCATCCCCGCGTGCGCGGGGAGCACACCGGGTCGGCGGCGAGCAGCGTGAAGGCCACGGGACCATCCCCGCGTGCGCGGGGAGCACGGGGTGCTGTTGCCCGGCAGCCGGGAGCCCTGGGGACCATCCCCGCGTGCGCGGGGAGCACAGGTCGTCGACGTACGGGCGGAACGGGTTGGCCGGACCATCCCCGCGTGCGCGGGGAGCACGGAGGGGCCATCCGCGAGTCCATCACGAACCGGGGACCATCCCCGCGTGCGCGGGGAGCACTTTACCGGGTTGTTACCTAACGGCTGTCCGCACGGACCATCCCCGCGTGCGCGGGGAGCACGTCATCACCGCCGCACAGGCCGACCTGCCGCAGGGACCATCCCCGCGTGCGCGGGGAGCACAGCATCGGTGCCACCACGAACGCCACGGCGGTCGGACCATCCCCGCGTGCGCGGGGAGCACAGCGGGGCACCGACAGCCGGCGGCCCGGCGATCGGACCATCCCCGCGTGCGCGGGGAGCACGGCTCACCGATTACCAGAAAGCCGACGCGCGGAGGACCATCCCCGCGTGCGCGGGGAGCACAGCGCTCCTAGGTGAGGCAATGCTAGACGGCTAGGACCATCCCCGCGTGCGCGGGGAGCACCACAGGGCCGGCCGTAGGCGCACACTCCGGCGGGGACCATCCCCGCGTGCGCGGGGAGCACAAGTCCCGCGGCAGCCCCAAAAAGGCCGAGTCGGGACCATCCCCGCGTGCGCGGGGAGCACCACAACCAGGCGATGACCGGCGGACCGGAGTTCGGACCATCCCCGCGTGCGCGGGGAGCACGTCGCA
>NZ_JBEXCY010000018.1:66332-67553 GCF_040605515.1 Dactylosporangium sp. NPDC005572
TGGCCGATGTTCATCTGGATGTTGTTGGGACCATCCCCGCGTGCGCGGGGAGCACGTCGCATGGCCGATGTTCATCTGGATGTTGTTGGGACCATCCCCGCGTGCGCGGGGAGCACAACCGATCCACGGCGTGCGGGTTGTCCGGGTACGGACCATCCCCGCGTGCGCGGGGAGCACTTCGAGGCGTCACAAATCTTCGAGGCCATCGACGGACCATCCCCGCGTGCGCGGGGAGCACGAACGCATAGACTTTCTGGACAACAACTTTGCCGGACCATCCCCGCGTGCGCGGGGAGCACGACCCGCAAGGGCCAGAGTGCTGCGCTAACTGGGGACCATCCCCGCGTGCGCGGGGAGCACTTCGCCGCGTTTTCCTTGCTCGTCGTGCGCGCCGGACCATCCCCGCGTGCGCGGGGAGCACAGCTCGTCGACGGGCAGGTCGTGCGTGTGCGTGGGACCATCCCCGCGTGCGCGGGGAGCACGTGCCGCCTCCGAAAATGGCGACATTCGGATCCGGACCATCCCCGCGTGCGCGGGGAGCACGCGTTGCCGTTCGGCAACGCCTGGTTCTCAGACGGACCATCCCCGCGTGCGCGGGGAGCACCAGAACGAATCGAAGCCGGGATGGAAGATTGAGGGACCATCCCCGCGTGCGCGGGGAGCACGACGCGGACGTCGCCGCCGACGCCCTGAAGGAGGGACCATCCCCGCGTGCGCGGGGAGCACTCCCTCCAAGAACCGGTACGCCCTCATTTCCGGGGACCATCCCCGCGTGCGCGGGGAGCACAATGAAACTAGGCAACCGGAACATCGACACCCCGGACCATCCCCGCGTGCGCGGGGAGCACGAGCGGACGCGGGAAGGTACACCAACGGAGCGCGGACCATCCCCGCGTGCGCGGGGAGCACACCTCGGCAAGCTGCTGTATCTCGCCATCGGCAGGACCATCCCCGCGTGCGCGGGGAGCACGGCTGCGCGGTCCGGCGTCGGTGTAGGTGGCGCGGACCATCCCCGCGTGCGCGGGGAGCACGGCAGGTCGTCGGTGCGCAGGCCCAGCCCCGCCGGACCATCCCCGCGTGCGCGGGGAGCACTACTTCGCCTCTCCGAACCGGGTGCTGGTCGGGGGACCATCCCCGCGTGCGCGGGGAGCACGCGATATCCTTCTCATCGGCCCACTGGCGCCAGGGACCATCCCCGCGTGCGCGGGGAGCACACTGGTT
>NZ_JBEXCY010000018.1:67650-84595 GCF_040605515.1 Dactylosporangium sp. NPDC005572
GTTTCGTCCGGATGAAGGAATACAAGGACGGACCATCCCCGCGTGCGCGGGGAGCACACTGGTTTCGTCCGGATGAAGGAATACAAGGACGGACCATCCCCGCGTGCGCGGGGAGCACATGGAAGACCTCAACAACAACACGCTGATCGGGGGACCATCCCCGCGTGCGCGGGGAGCACCGGTCCAGGCCACCACCCCGAATCACCCTGCACGGACCATCCCCGCGTGCGCGGGGAGCACCAGCGTGTAGTGCGCGGTCGCAGTCCAGCGCCCGGACCATCCCCGCGTGCGCGGGGAGCACGGGCGGCGCGCCGGACTTCGATGGATTCATTTCGGACCATCCCCGCGTGCGCGGGGAGCACGGCACCCACCCGACCGCGAGCGAGATGCGGCAGGGACCATCCCCGCGTGCGCGGGGAGCACGACCCGTACGGCCTCGGCACCCTGCTGTACGGCGGACCATCCCCGCGTGCGCGGGGAGCACGTCCCGCCGGGTGGCCTGCAAGGCACTAACCGCGGACCATCCCCGCGTGCGCGGGGAGCACTTCTCGTTGAGCCCGTTCTTGAGCGTGGTGCCGGGACCATCCCCGCGTGCGCGGGGAGCACGCAGAGTCCGCCATCGTCAGGGATGCCCGACCTGGACCATCCCCGCGTGCGCGGGGAGCACTCCTCCACGGGGGACTAATACGCCGCCTTTCCAGGACCATCCCCGCGTGCGCGGGGAGCACTCGTTCTGGCGTTCTCCAGCCGGATTCGTCAGCGGACCATCCCCGCGTGCGCGGGGAGCACGGCGGCTGCTGGAGACTCCCAAGATCCTGTGAGGGACCATCCCCGCGTGCGCGGGGAGCACACTTGTTGACCTGCAGCGTTGAAGATCCACTCGGCCGATTCTATTCACTTGCTGGACGCCGGGTTGGCTGCTGGCGGCGGCCGTATCGGCGACGCCGGGCGGCGTTGCTCCAGCCGGACGGCATTGCCGGGTTGAAGATCGGGTTGGCGGGGCGCCGGATCAGGGTGATGCCGTCGAAATCCTCCGGTGTCCAGTGGTGATCGTGCGCTTCGAAGGATAGGCGTTGCTCGCCGGGGATCTGGTAGACGATGAGGGCGCGTCCGGGGCCGGCCAGATCTTTGACTCGTGCCCAAAGGCGGCGGCGCACGCGTGAGCTGATGTGGCCGACGTACACGCCGGCTGAGATCTCCAGCAGCCATTGGGTGAGGTGGCCACGGAGGCCGGGCGGGCAGGCCGTGAGGATGATGACCGTCATCAGAAGTCGATCTCCTCGCCGTCGCCGACGGCGTAGTTCCGGCCTGCGGCCACTTCGATGCCGCTGTCGTCCCAGAGCGCCAGCTCGTCGGTTTCGTCGATCTCACCGGTCGGCTGCGGCTGCAGCAGCAGCGCGCGAATGTCGCGGACGCAGCGGGACAGGATCGCGCCGTCATGGACGCGGTCGCGGACTGCTCGGCGGGTGTCTGCCGGGATGTCGGTGGAGCCGCCGGAGACAACGTCGAACGCGACCGGGATGGTGATCTCAGCTTTGTAGAGGTCGGCGATGTCGTAGACGAAGGCGCGTTCGTGTCCGGTGTGGACGAAGCCGAGTCCGGGTGCGGCGCCAAGCGCGACGATGACGCCATGGACGATGCCGTACAGGCAGGCGTGCGCGGCAGACAGTGCCTGGTTGATCGGATCGCCGGAACTGAAGTCTTCGCGGTCGTACTCACGATGGTTCCATGCCACCCCGGTCCGGGCGGCGTGTTCCCGGTAGGCGCGGCGGACCCGGGCACCCTCTTTGCCGCGTAGTTGCTGCATGGTGAGGCCGGTGGTGTCTTCGCCGGGGAAGCGCATCGCATACATCGAGCGGGCGACGGCGAGCCGGCGGCCGCGGTGGCTGACGGCGGCCGCCTGGGCGACGAGGAGCCGGGTGGATGCGGCGAGGGAACGGCCGTGGGCGTAGTAGCGCACGCCCCGCTCGCCGACCCAGACGGCGGTGGCGCCGTGGTCGGCGAGCAGGGCGACGGCTTGGTGGGTAATGCTGGTGCCTGGGCCGAGCAGCAACACGCTCACCGTAGCGGCCGGGATGTGCACGACGCCACGGTCGTCGGTGGCGGTGAGCGCGTTGCTGTCGCGGTGGATGACGGCGCGTTCGAGGTAGATGAAGCTGATCCGGTCCTCGGCGCGGGTCAGGTCGGGAAGTTCGGCTGGTGGTACTCCGGGAATCGGCATCGGCCGGTTCGTTGCTCAGTTCGCGGGTGCGATGGTCAGCAGCCCGCATCCGTAGGCTTTGGCGTGGCCGATGCCGACCGTCAGTGACTGGCGGAAGGCGTCGGCGTCGGTGATGTCGAGCAGGCCGTCGTAGGTGACCGTGGTGAGGGTGACGGCGGTTGCGGCACGGCGGAAGGTGACCGTCTGCCGGCGGTGCAGCTTGAGGTTGGGCTCGCCGTCGCGTTGGGGCGCGATGGCGAAGCCGCACCGTTCGCCTCGGGTGATCAGCCACTGGGTCTGGTCCTCGACACGGAGGTGGCCGAAGCGTTGGGTTTCCTTGGCGTCGGCGGTCTTGCGGCCGCTGCGGGTCGGATTCGCGGTGAGGCGGAACGCCCATCGCTGGCCGGGTTGTAGGGACGCGAGGAGTCCGTCGTAGGGCCGGGTGGTCCAGGCCTCTGCGGTGGGCCGGCCGGCCTGCTCGACCAAGTGGGTGAGGTCGGGCTGGCCGGGGCTGACGAGGTAGAGCTGGATGGTGCCGTCGGTGGTGGTGTCGAGCCGCCAGAGGGTCCGCGCCCCCGGCCGTTCGTGGTCCTCCGGCACTGGGAAGGCACCGCGGACTGCGGCGTGCATGGCCTGTGGTGAGGCCAGCAGCTTCCGCGCGCCGCGGCGGGTGGTGTCGATGGTGAACCTGGTGAGGTACATGCTCAGCCTCCCAGCAGGCTTAGCGGGTCATGCTCGGTGACGCCGGCCCGTTCGGTGAGGTCGTTGCTGATCGTCACGTGGCTGCGGTGGACGGCACGCCAGGTGTGCTGGCGGTGTGCCGGGTCGAAGCTGAGTGGCTCGTCGTGGATGGTTTCGGCGACGGGTTCTCCAGGCCGAGCGTCACGAATGATCTCAAGCCGGACGGTGCGGGCCGCCTTGCGGCGGTGCCAGTCGGCGGCGAGCCACGGCCAGCCGCTCAACGTCTCGTCGAGGGACTGGTCGTGGACACCGAGGGTGACGGAGCGTGCCGGTGGACAGGACCGACGGCCGAGGTACAGCGGAAAATGCGGTCGGCGTAGCGCTTCGTCGAGACCGGTCAGGAGGTTTCGATCGCCGCTGACAGCGGCCAGGAACGCGGCGTCGGCAAGGTAGAAGCGGTGTGTCAGCGGGGCGCTCTTGCCGTCCGCGGTGTGCGCGGTGTGGAAGTCGCGCAGGACCTGGCCGGGCTGGTCCAGCCGCACGCCGAACTCGAGGCCGAGCAGCTCGGTGAGGGGCTCTGTGCGGCGGATGCCCTTCGCCGCGGCGAGGAGGCCGATGACGCCGCTCTTGGTCGGAGCGACCTCGGTGCTGCGGCGGGCGAACCGGCTGGAGGCACCCCATGCCTGCATCGGCCCGGCCAGCTGGAGCAGGAGCACGCTCATGCCGGTCGGCCGAGCGCCGCCGCGACCCGCTCCCCCACCCCGCTGACGAGATCGCCGAGGGTGACCACCGTGCCGAGGTCGGCCAGCACTGCGGTCTGGTCGCCGACGTGTGTGACCCAGCTTCCGGTCGGCTGTTCACCGTAGGCGCCTTCGACCGCGGTGATGTGGTCGGCGAGGGCGGCGGCGGCCAGCTTGACCCGGCCGGACGCCTCGGTTTCCTGGACAGCGGTCTCGAACGCGCCGACCATGTTGATCGGCTGGGTGTCGCGGACCCGGACCAGGACCGCGTCGGGCAGGGTCCGGTGGGCGAACGTGTTCTGCTTGCCGGTCGGCACGCTGCGGGCGAACGCGGTGAGGAACGCCTCGACGGCCGCACGGGTGGCGGCGGCGTCACCGAGGGTCTCGTGCAGCCGGTTCACGTCGACGGTGGCATACCGGTAGAGGGTGGAGGAGTTGAATTCGACGGTACCGATCATGCCGGCGCCCGTCTCGTCGGCGTCGTGTTTGCGGTCGTCGACGGCGGTGAAGTAGTCATACTCGTTGTCGACCGCGTGCACGCTAATGGCGTGCGCGACCTGGCAGGCGGCGTCGACGTTGATGTCGGCCATGTCGGCGACCATCCGGCCGAACATGGCAATGTCAACGGAGTGCTCGGTGTTCGCGAGCGTCTTGAGTCGCCCCTTGTCGGGCGCGGTGCCGGCTCGGGAGGCCTCGAGGGCCGCGGCGGCGATGTTGTCGAGCTGGCGGTGACTGAGGAACAGCAGATAGCTCGACTCGACATCCTTCACCTCACCCTTCTTCTTCTCAGCCTTGGCGAGGCCGATCGCGGCGAACGCTTCGGCGGCCAGCGTGGATGCGGCCTCGTCGGTCAGTTGCGGGTCCAGCGCCTTGATCCGGGCCGCGAGCGACTCGCCGACACGCTTGGTGCGCTCACCGAGCTGCGAGCGGTCCAGCAGGTCCTTGAACGCGATCCGGATGGCGCGCTTCCATGCCTGGCTGGACACGCGGGCGCGACGGACGCCGCCGTAGGTGGCGGTCTTCGGGGAGCCGGTGTCGTCGCGGTTGAGGTTGCTCGGGGGCACGGTCTGCAGCGCGTACACGTCGATGATGGTGCGGTTCACTGGGCACGCTCCTCGGTCTCGGTGGCGGAGTCACTGGGGTTGCCGGAGTCGTTGGTGTCGCCGGCCGTGGGGCGGGTGCGGAAGAACTCGCGACCCCACACGGCCTGGACGGTGGCCCGTCCGGAGGGCCGGCCGGGTGGCTGCCCGGCCGGCTGGCGCAGGGTGTAGAGGTCGTCGGCGAGCAGGCCGTAGTCGACCGGGATCTGGTGTTCGCGCAGCATGGTGACGAGGCCGCGCAGGTGGTGGATGCTTTCGGCGTAGCTGGTGGCGGTGCCGAGCGCCGCGAACCGGCGCCGCACGCCTTCCGGGCTGACGCTCTTGCGGACCAGGGCGGCGAGCGCGACACCGAGTCCACTGCCGCTGACGTGCATCCGCTCCCGGCGGGACTGCTGGTGCAGTGCGTACAGGGTGATCGCGTCGTGCACCGCGTACTCGGCGTCGTAGGCGTCGGTCTCGGTCCTCGGCCGGCCGCGCAGCAGCTCGTCGGGCACCGACAGGTACGTTCCCAGGGTGTAGTCGGCCCCGGGGATGCGGCCGATGCAGCGG
Source organism: Dactylosporangium sp. NPDC005572 (assembly GCF_040605515.1). Taxonomy (NCBI): domain Bacteria; kingdom Bacillati; phylum Actinomycetota; class Actinomycetes; order Micromonosporales; family Micromonosporaceae; genus Dactylosporangium; species Dactylosporangium sp. NPDC005572. The sequence goes on from NZ_JBEXCY010000018.1 coordinate 72,921, forward strand.
CGCAGGCGGGCGATCGCGCCGACCGCCTCGGGCACCGGCGGCTCATGCAGCACCTGTGCCTGCAGTTTGCCGACTGTTGCGGCGACGTGGTCACCCAGGGCCCGGCGGGGCCGGGTCGGAGCTTTGCGTGCCGACGCGTTCGGCCGGTCCGTCGCTGCCGTGGTCACTGCGGTACCTCCTCGTGCTGGTGCGTTCGGTCGACGGCCATCGGCAGTGCCTTGGCCAGGCTGCGCAGGAACCACACCTCGGCTTGGGAGGTGGAGTAGTGGACCTCGACACCGTTGCGGTCCGCGACGAGACGGCCGACCCACGCGTCCGGGCCGGCCGCAGCGACCAGGTCGTCACCGATCTGCCGGACGGCCCTCCGGACCCGTCGCTGCCACGTGGTGCGCACGTCGGCCAGGTCGCTGGCCGGGCCGAGCCCGGCCAGCCAGTCGCGGAACAACCGGTCGAGAAGGCTGTACGCGTCCTCGGCAGCGCGGTCGGCCGCGCCGGTCTCCGTGCCGGAGCCGCCGGCGGCACGCACCAGATTGGCTGCGAGGGTCCGCAGCACCCTGACCGCGGCGTCGGCGTCGCCGGCAGCATCCAATGCGGCGGTACGCAGCGGCGACTGCTCGTCGGCGAGGAGGACGTTCATGGTCAGCGAGTCGCCGTAGACCTCGTCAACGACCGCGTTCTGGGTGCCGTAGGTGACGCTCACCGCCCGGTGCAACACGCGACGGTCCGGCTCGACGACGCCGGTGACCGTGAGACGGGCCAGCCACTGCTGCACGAGCGGCGACAGCCGCTGCTGCGGCTCGCTGCCGGGCGACGGCGCCAGCGGCAACAGAGTGTGCAGGCCCCGCCACAACGCCCGGGTGTGATCGTGCGGCCGGGGCAGATAGACCGGGACGCGCTTCTGCTGCTTCTCGCGCGGTCCGCTGCGGCCCCAGACGCTCATCGGCTCCAGCCGGTGGCGATCCTGCCAGTCGATCGGGTCCCCGTTGGAGATCATGGCGCCGGTGATCCCGGCGCGGTTGCCGAACAGCCGGATCCGGCGTGACTGCCACGTGTACAGGCCGAGGATGCCGTACGGTCCTCGGGTCTTCTCCGATTCCTCGACAGCGGTCTGCGGTGGCCGCTCCCAGGCCGGCAGGTCGAGCTCGTCGGCGGCCCGCCAGTCCGGCGCGACGGGTATGAGATTGAGCAGCAGGGTTTCCCGCAGTGATGCGCCCTCCAGGTAGACCCCGCCGAGCGAACCCGCGGACGCGACGCCCATGGGGTAGCCCTTGCCGCTCTTGACCCGGGGATCGCCGACGGCGCCGGTCTTGATGCCGGACGAGTCGAACGCCTGGCAGTGCACGAGCCAGCGGGCCGCCTCGGCCGGTGAGATCGAATCAATGCCGGTCCCGGCCCGTGCGGTCAGGAACTGCATGCCGTTGGGCACGTCGGCGATCAGCCGCTCCAGGCCATACGTGTTGTCCTTGTCGGCGCGCAGGCCGGCGACCTGGTAGAACGGCTCCTCGGGGTGGAGCAGGTCGAACCTGTGCCGGAACTCGCCGAGGTAGTCGACGACGTCGGGCAGCGGTAGCCGGTCGTCGCGCCACAGCGCACGCCACGCGGCCTCGCCGACCGGGCCGTCGGTCGCGCGATGCAGGATCGCGAGCGCCAGCCGCAGTACCGCGAAGGTCTGCGACGGCAGTTCACAGGCGATCATGCGCAGCTGCGGGGCCTCCTCGAACAGGCCGAGCAGCGACACGTCGCGGCGCTGCCCGGCGGCATCCAGCACCGGGACCCACGCCTCGTCCAGCAACAAGAACCCGGCGGGATGCGGTGAACCGGTCACGGTCACACCTCCTCTTGGTGGGTTGGGTCAGACGGCGCGTTCGACGCGCAGCCCTTCGTGCGGGTCGTAGTGCAATGCGAAGTCCGCCACGGTGGCGGTGCCGTCGGTGTCGACGTCGAGGACGAGCTCGCCGGCCAGCCACGCACTGTCCTGCCAGGCGCTGAGGTCGATACGTTGTTCGAGGGCGGCGATGACGTCGTCGATGACCTCCGGGGCGGTCATCGTGCGGGGCAGCGGCAGGGTGCACCGGGCGATCCGCCGCGGCAGCGGCCACCGTGGGACGCTGCCGGTCGGCACCGCCACGCCGCCCCCATCGATCCAGGGCGGCACCACCAGGCCGTCCGGGGTGCGGACCAGCAGCAGGACGTCGAGGGTTTCGCCGTCGGTGTCGCGGACGTGACCGCGGGCGGTGCGCTCATCTGGGTTCCCGACGCCACCGGTGAGCCAGTTGATCAGCGATGCGCCGGGCTCCCCCGGCTCGGCGAGCCGGAAGCCGTCCGCCTTCAGACTCTTGGCGGTCGTCTCCTCCTCCGCCCGTGCCTGGGCCTCGGCCATTGCCGGCTGCCAGGCGGGTGGGCCGACCGGTGTGTCGCCGTAGGCGTCCTGGGTGAGGGGTGCGATGTCGGCTGGCAGCCGCAGCGCTTCGCCGTCCAGGTGTGGCAGCAGCACGGCGGCCGACCGCAGCAGCGCTGAGGCCTGATAGACGCGGCGTGAGCCCGGGACGGGCTGCGGCGGTTCGGTGGTCCAGTCGGCGCCGGTGATCCAGCAGGTGGGTATGGTGAGCCGGGCTGGACGTCCGGTGCGGGAGTGGCGGTGCAGCCGGCCGATGCGCTGCAGGATCAGGTCGACCGGGGCGAGGTCGGTGACGAGCAGGTCGAAGTCGATGTCGAGGGACTGCTCGGCGACCTGGCTGGCGACGACGACGTGCCGGTGCGGCCGGGCGGCGGTGCCGGGCGGCCCGAACGTTTCACGTAGCCAGCGGTCTTTCGCGGCGCGGTCGACGGCCATGAACCGGGAGTGCGCAACCGCCACCGGTGTGTCGGGTCCGAGGGCGGCACGCAGGTCGGTGGCGGTCTGCTGGACCCGGGCGACGGTGTTGCGCACGACCAGGGCGCAGCCGCCGTCGGCGAGCCGTTTGCGGAGCAGCTCGGCCAGGGCGGCTGGGTCGTCGTCGAGCCGGTGCAGCTGAACGGTGGCGCTGCGGCCGGAGTCGGCGCAGGTGGTCGCGGTGGCGCCTCGTTCGGCGGCGGAGACGGTGACCAGTGGGTAGCGCAGGTCGGTGCGCAGCGGCGCGTACGGGTCGATTTTCGGCTTGCCGCGGTCCCGCCAGCCGGGTCTGGGGGGCGGTCCGAGCCTCCCGCGGTCGTAGGCCTCCATGAGCTCTGCCCGGCGCTGCGCGGGCAGGGTCGCGGACAGCACCACGACTGGGACGCCGTAGCCGCCGAGCCATTGCAGGGCGCGGTCGAGGAAGCGGCCCATGAAGACGTCGTAGGCGTGTGCCTCGTCGATGATGACGACCTTGCCGGCCAGGCCGAGGTGGCGCAGCACGAGGTGTTTGCTGCGCAGCGCAGCGAAGAGCAACTGGTCGATGGTACCGACGACGAAGCTGGACAGCAGGGCGCGTTTGCCGCCGGCGAACCAGGCGTGGACACCGAGATCGGTGCCGCCGGCGTCCTGCGCGATGCCGCTGGGCAGGGGGCGGTGCCGCAGGCGGTCGTATTCGGGGTTGAGGGCGGCTTTGCCGTGAGCGAGCCGGACGTCGCGTTCGCCGCGGCCGGTGTCGGCGTCGGGCAGCCGCTGCAGCCAGGACAGCATGCGCCCGAACATGGCGTCGCTGGTGGCCCGGGTGGGCAGCGCCAGGTAGCAGCCGGACGCCGAGGTCCGCCGGGCGAGGATCTCGGCCGCGGCCAGGGCGGCTTCGGTCTTGCCCTCGCCCATCGCCGCTTCGACGATCATCATGCCGGGTGCCGGCATGGTCTCGGCGAGTTCGGCGAGGGTGCGCTGGACCGGTCGGGGTGCCGCTCCGGGCGGCAGGTCGAACCGGGCGGCGAAGAGCTCGTCGACGCCGGCTGGTGTGGGGGCGGGCGTCCAGGGTGTGGGCAGGGCCAGGTGGTCCCAGCCGATACGCAGCCGGTCGTCGTCGGTGCTGGCCAGCAGGTACGGGAAAAGCTCCTCGTCGCTGGCGATCCAGTCGGCGGTGATGACGAGGCCCGTGAGGGCGGCCTGCACCGGCTGCGACAGTGTGGCCTGGTCCCAGTCGGTGAGGCGGTCGCCGGCGCCGGACCGCTCGCCCATCCAGGCCAGCAGTTCCCGCTGGACGTCTTGCCAGGCGGGGTCACCGAGCAGGTACAGGCGGCTCTGCACGCCTTGCAGCAGCTCGTCGGTGGGCGGGACGCCGTGATGGCCGCCGACGACGACGGCGTAGGGGTGAGGGTCGGCCCAGCCTTGGTCGTTGAGCCAGTCGGCGAGCACGACATGGCCGGCGGCGGCGTGCGGCGCGAATCGCCGGTCGGCCTCGATCAGCGGGGCTTGGAAGGTCAGGCCACGGTCGCGCATCCGGCGCGCGTACGGCTGGCTCTGGATGGCGAAGGCGGGGGTGGCCTTGCCGATGTCGTGGACGCCGGCGAGGAAGACGGCGAGCGTGCGGCCGTCGCGGGCGCCGCCGGGCAGTTCGTCGGCGATGCGGCGGCGGACGGCGGGGCTGAGCCAGTGGTCCCAGAGACGACCGGCGACGTCGGCGGAGTCCGCGAGGTGCCGCCACAGCGGCAGCCAGCCGACCGGGGCTATGCCGGTGCGATCCGTCTTGCCCCACGCCGAGCGGGCTGCGTCGCTCAGCGGCGGACCACCTGTGATCCTGGTGCTCATGAGCGTCACGACGCCGCCCGGGCCGGTGCGACCGGAGTCCCCGGTGCGAGCCTGATAGGTAGCAGGGTGCTGGGGGCACCGCTGTGCGACAGGTACAGCACGTCGCGGGCCCGGGTCATCGCGACGAACAACAGGCACCGTTCCCGCTGCAGGTCCTGGCGGTGGGCGTGCGGGTCGTCGGCGGCCGAGGTGACCGCGTTCGGGGCGGGCAGCACCCCGGCGTCGAGGCCGACGACGGCAAGGCAGCGGAACTCCAGGCCCTTCATGCCGTGCATGGTCGCGACGCGGACACCGATGACGCCGCGCTTGTCGTCGGCGACGTCGATGTTGGCGTCCTGCAGCGTGCGGCTGACGACGTCGACGACGCGGCCGGTGCGGGCGGCGACGCCGATGGCGTGTGGTTCGACGCCCTGGTCGAGCCAGGTGCCGACCTGCTCGATGAGCGCGTCGAGCTCCCCGTCGCGGTCGGTGTGGGTGGTGACGCTGGGGGTGCCGCCGTGGGTGACGGCGCGGTATCCGCGCAGCGTGTCGTGTTCGTCGTCGAGGCCGACGGTGTCGTCGCCGCTAAGCACGCGCACCGACAGGTCGAGGATCTCGTGGGTGGTGCGGTAGTTGACGGTGAGGCGCCGGGTCCGGCCCCGGACCTGGATGCCGACCTGCGCGAGCGAGACCTGGTTGTCGTAGATGCGCTGGTAGGGGTCGGCGAGCAGGAACATGTCGTTGGGTCCGGGGGCGACGAGAGCACGTAGCAGCCGCCACTGCGCGGGGTGCAGGTCCTGGCCCTCGTCCACCACGAGGTGGCGGTACGGGGCGGGTCCGGTGCCGGCGATGGCGGCGGCCTCGTCGGCGAGCTGGGTGTGAGTGCGCAGATTGCGGGCGGTCATCTGGTCGACGACGGCCTGGATCGCGGCCCACACCTGGTCGCGGTGCGCGGCCCGCAGCCCTTCGCCCCGGCCGGTGCGGGCGGCGTCGCGGTACGCGTCGACGGTGGTCAGCCCTTGGGCCAGGATCACCTGCTCCCACTCGCGGCGCAGGAACGCGCCGCTGTACTTTGTGATCTTTCCGGCGCGGTTCTGGTACGTCGGACCCGCAGCAGCGGCCGCAGCCCACAGCGGGTCCAGTACCTCGTCGCTGCCGATCGTGAACTTCTTGCGCCGGCCGCGGGTGACGATGTCGTATGCCAGCCGGTCGATGCTGATCACGTCGATGCGGGCGCGGACCGCCGGCGTGTCGCACAGGCGGTCCAGCTGACGGTCGAGTGCCTCGGCGAGCGCGCGAGTGAACGTGGTCAGGAGCACCTTGCCGCCGTCGTCCGGCAGCCGGCCGGCGAGGAACACGGCGCGGTGCAGGCCGGTGACGGTCTTGCCGGTACCAGCGCTGCCGGTCAGCAGGGCCGGGCCGCTGTAGACGTCGCGGTGGGCGACGTCGCGCTGCGTCGGGTGCAGGAACGTCCGCCACAGGTCGAACGGGTGCTCCAGGATGGCGGCGAGCTCGATCGGGCCGTTGACGAACGCGATCCGGTCCGGCGTCCGGCGGGCGGCCGCGGTGAGGTCGTGCGGGTCGACGTCGCCGGGCTCTTCGCCGAGCATGACCAGTCCGGATACTTCGCGCCAGATCTCGTCGGCGGGCAGGCCGGCGGCGAAGCCGGTCAGTGCCGTGCGCTGGGTCTCGGGCAGCAGTTTGCAGAGGCTGAGCAGCTGCGGTTCGCTGTTGACTCGGCGCAGCAGCGGGATGAGGTCGGGGTCCACGCCCAGCCGGGTCAGTTCGGTGCCGGGCACGTGGTCGAGCACCCCGGCCGGTGCGGTGGCGGGCAGGTCGCTGGCGAACGCCTCGATGCGTTCCTGGTCACGGTCCTCGAGGATGCCGAGTGCGTGGTTGACCGTGAAGAGCCGGGTCGTGGCGTAGTGGTTGGCGTCGTCGTGCGGCAGGACGTCCTTGAGCAGGAATCTGGCGCCGCCGAGCGCGACGACGATGCCGCGATAGAAGTTGTTGACGCGGAACGTCCGCACGTTCGGGTCCCGGGCGCCGGTCAGTTTCTCCAGGTGCAGGCCGGCGTGCGTGTGCTCGGCGAACTTGCCGATCGCCGCGAACACGGCCCGCTGCACGGCCCGGGGCAGCGCCCCGTAGCGCGGCAGAAAGTCTCGATCGATGGCCAGCTCGGCCATGCCGTCACTCCCCCATCCGTCCGGCCTCCGGTTACGTCGACCGTGCGACAATATTGTGAACACAGACCACATGCAAACTCAATATGGATTCCGTTCACGAATCTATGTCCGATGGGCGATCCACCGAACAGCCGTTGCACTCCGGCTGGCGCTGCGGTTCCCGGTACAGTGACGGTCGTGAAGGCCGCCGACCGCCTCAAGGACCGCTACGAGGTGCGGCACCCGATCGCCCGCAGCGGCATGGGCGAGGTGTGGCTGGCCCGGGACACGCAGCTCGACCGAACCGTCATCATCAAGACCATCAACCCCAGCCGGCTCACCGTGGACCTCGTCCGCCGGTTCCGCCGGGAGGCGCGCCTCACGGCGCGGCTGGACCATCCGGGCGTGCCCGCCGTGTTCGACCTCGACAACCACGACGGCGAGCCGTACCTCGTCCTGCAGCGGATCGAGGGCATCCCCCTGACGGATCTCATCGCCGAGCAGGACGAGCTCCCGATCGCCCGGGTGTGCTCGATCGGGGCGCAGATCAGTAGCGTCCTGCTCGCCGCCCACCGCATCGGCCTGGTCCACCGTGACCTCAAGCCGGGCAACGTGATGGTGGAACACAACGGTGCGGTCAAGGTGCTCGACTTCGGCGTCGCCGTGATCGACGGCGACGAGCGATACTCCAGGATCACCCGGACCGGCGAAGGTCCCGGCACGGTCGGCTACATGGCACCGGAGCAGATCGACGGCGCGGCCACCGACCACCGCACCGACCTCTACGGCCTGGGCGGCGTGCTGTTCGACCTGCTGACCGGCCAGCCGCCGTTCGGCGACGCCACGACGATGACCACGGTGCGCCGCCAGCTGGGCAGCCCAGCGCCGCGCCCGTCACTGCTGCGGCCACAGATCCCCGAGGCTCTCGACGACCTGGTACACGCGCTGCTCGCGTTGCGCCCCGATGACCGGCCGGCCGACGCAGCCGAGGTGTACGAGGTCCTGGCGGCGCTGGCCGACGACCCGCCACCGATCCCCGGGGTGATCAGCGACGAGCTCGACCCGGTCCGCGCGTACGCGGCCGTCGTCGGGCGCCAACCGGTTCGGCACGGCATCGCGCCGAACACCACCGCCGGGCCGGCCGACCGCGCCGCGGAGGCGGACCATCAGTTCGCGCAAGGCAATGTCCGAGTCGCCGCACGACTGTGGCGGGAACTGGCCGACGAGTACGCCAACGACCATCCACTGTCGATCGAGTACCGGCTCCGCGCCGCCCGCGCGCACGTCGCGGCGGGCGAACGCGACCGTGCACTGCGCCAGTTCGAGGCCGTGCTCGCGGATCTGGCGCGGGCCGACGGCGCCGAGCACCCACAGGCGCTGACCGTGCGGGCGGAGATCGAGCAGTTACGGTACGGCGCACCATGACACTCACCCCGCCGCTCGGTCGACGAGGACCGTCCGACGGTCACTGAACCGCCGCGGTAGCAGCGCCGCCTTCTGCTGCGGGAACCCGTCGCCGCGACGGAAGACCAGCGCGCATGTCTGCCCGCGGATCTCGGTAGTGAGGGCCTGCCGCGCCAGCGGCGGATACATCACGCTGTGCCGCAGCCAGGCCGCCTCCTCACCGTGAGCGTCGAAGCCGCGCCCGCTCGCCGCATGACCGAACGCGTCATGCACCGCGCGGAACATGTCGTTCTCGACGTCGCTGAGGTACGGATGCGGATTGGCGGTCGCCGCACTGGCCCACACCCGCAACCGGCGGTGCCGCACATCCTCGGCCATCGCCTCGGCATTCGGATACGGGTCCTCGTCGACGACACGAACCCGCACACCGAGCCCGCCGAACTCCTCACGACCGACCAGGAAGTGGTACTGCCGAACCGTGTGCTCACAGAACTGCGCGTACGCGGGAAAGGCCCGCTCGTCGCGCACCGGCGCGGTCAGGTACGCCTCCGCGATGGCGCTACCGACGGCCAGATCAAGCAGCACGCGCCCGTAGACCGTCAGGTCGCAGACGAGACGCGCGTATCGGCGAACGCCGTCACGTAGGAAGCCGACGGGCTCGAAGGACGGCGCTGCGGCAGCCAGTGCAGGTGCGAACAACCGTGTTCATGGTCCTCCTTCAGTCGTGGTGGCCGACGGCGGCGCCGATCGGCGTGACATCCCGAGCCGCCGGTTCGTGCTGGACGGCGCGCCGCTCCCGGCGCAGCAACTCCCCAAGCACACGGATCTCGGAGACCCGCCGATCGTGGTGCAGCTTCGCGAACTTCCCGATGCTGGTGCTGTGCCCACGCCGCGCCATGACGCCCCCTCCTCGATGTGAACGAGGCAAGCGTAGACGCCATGCCGCTGTGAACACAAGTCACAAAGCCACACGGAGATGCTAGTGTTCACGTGTGACAAGCGAGCGAAACACGGTCATCGGTGACGTCACGCTGACCGCCAGCGGCATCGCCAAGCTGGCCAACGTCGGCCGGGCAGCGGTGAGCAACTGGCGCCGCCGCTACGCCGACTTCCCCGCCCCGGTCGGCGGCACCGCCGCCAGCCCGAGCTTCAACGCCCGCGACGTCGAGGACTGGCTGCGCCGCCAGGGCAAGCTCCACCAGGCCGGCACCGAACACTGGGCATGGCGCCACATCGAGAGCTACCAGCCCGCAGGTCAGATCGGCGACGCCCTCGGCATCGCCGGCGCCTACCTCCTCGCCCGCTCCACCCAGCCGGCGCACGGCACCGGCCTGCTCACACCCAGACAACTCACCGGCAAGCTGCGCACCATCGACCGCGAGCTCGCCACCCGAGTCGGCGCGGTCCTGCCCGAACAATGGGGACAACAGCTCACCGCGATCCTGCGCACCGTGGACCAGCTGGCCCGTGAACAGGACCCCGAGCAAGCGTTCGAATACCTGCACAACCAGTACGTCACGTCGCCAAAGTCGATGTCCGGCCTCGCCGGCACCCCCGACCCGGTCGCCGACACGATGCTGACCATCGCCGGACCCGCGGGACGCATCCTCGACTTCACCTGCGGCACCGGATCCATCGCCCGGATGGCCGCCGACCGGGCACTCCACACCGGAAACCCGACCCGGATCTTCGCCCAGGAAATCAAGCCACAGTACGCATTGATCGCCCTCCTGCGCCTCTGGTTCGTCCACGAACGCGGACAACGAGCCGGCCAACCGGTCGAAACCCCAATGCTGCATCTCGGCGACAGCATGCTCAACGACGCCTTCCCCGACCTGCGCGCCGACACCGTCGTCGCGAACTTCCCGTTCGGCATCCACGACTGGGGCCACGACCGGCTCGCCTACGACCCACGCTGGGCCTACGGCATGCCACCACGCACCGAACCCGAACTCGCCTGGGTCCAACACGCCCTCGCCCACCTCTCCCCCGGCGGTACCGCGGTCGTACTCATGCCGCCGGCCACCGCCCTACGCCCCGCCGGACGACGCATCCGCGCCGAACTCGTCCGCCGGGGCGCACTCCGCGCAGTCATCGCACTCCCCACCGGCCTGATGCCCCCGGCCGGCATCGGCCTGCTCATCTGGGTACTCACCCAGCCCGACGAGCACCAGCCGACCGGCGACCGGATCCTGTTCGTCAACGCGGCCCCCGCCGGCAAAGCCTTCACCGAGCTCGCCACGGCGGCATGGCGCGACTTCCATGCCGGCCGGCACACCGACGAGCCCGGCACTCAGCGAGCCGTGCCGGTCGTCGAGATCCTCGACGAACAGGTCGACCTCACCCCGCTGCGCTACCTGCCACCGTCAGGCGACCAGACCACCGACCCGACCCACACCATTGCCGGCATCGCCGAACTCCAGCAGCTGCTCATCGACCTGCAGCACGAACTACCCACTGTCCGGCCAGCAACGACGGCGACACTTCGCACTGCGCCGCAAGCCATGCTCGCCGACCTCGTCCGCTCAGGCAGCATCTCCATCCTGCGCACATCGACACGACCCCGGCCGCTCGGCGATCAAACTCCGCCGATCTCCCCCGGTACGCCGAACACTGAAGCATCGACAGATATACCAGCCATCCCCTCAGATGCCGCCCGGATACGCACCGGCGACATCCTCATCCAGCTCATCGGCCGTGAGATCATCGCTCACGTCGCCACCGCCGAGCAGGTCGACACCGAACTCACACCAGGCCTGCAAGCTCTCCGAGTAGATCCGGCGTTGTTCGATCCTTGGTTCGTCGCCGGCATCCTCTCCCGCTCCGACAACGTCCGGGTCGCCAGCCGCGCCTCCAGCAGCAGCGGCGCCCCGCGCCTCGATCTCAAACGCCTCACGGTCCCGGTGCTGACACTGCACGAGCAAGCACAACATGGACGGATGTTTCGCAGGCTCGCAGAGCTTCGCACCAAGCTCGAGCACACCACCACCGTGGGGACGACACTGATCCGTGAGATCAACGACGGCATCACGTCCGGACACCTGACGGTCGACCTCGACGCGGATGCGGCCCCAGAGTCCTGAAACGCCGCGAAGGCACAGCCACGGTCCAGCAACGCGTCGACACCGCCGTCCCGACGCTGACAGCACGTCACAGCCGCGTACGGCGTGCGGCGTGCAGTACCCTGCGACCAGGAAACCTGCGCCCCCGCGATCAACTTTTCGTGCTCGCAGCGCCGGTGCCGCACCAGCACGCGTCGTCGAAGATTGACCACAACCATGATCGAAAGTACTGAACAAAATCCGACTAGTCGATCTCTAACGTAGCAGGTCAAGAAGTGTCTTCCCCGCGCACGCGGGGGTGGTCCCCGGAGTTACCGGCCCGAGATGTTCCGACCTCCGTCTTCCCCGCGCACGCGGGGGTGGTCCGCACAGGCC